>CAXTJY010000073.1:0-10978 GCA_964244395.1 uncultured Rhodovarius sp. | reverse complement strand
CAAGCCCGAGCCGGCTCCGGTTCAGGCTCCGACGGCGTCGTCGTCGTCGCCTGTATCGAGTGGTGGCGCCCGCGCGCTGCCTTCGGGCCAGGCCACTCCGCGCAACGCCCCCCCGGCACGGCCGCAGCAGCGTGACCGCAAGGGCGACGAACGTCGCGGCGGCAAGCTGACGGTCAACCGCGCGCTCAACGAAGACGGCGCCCGAGCGCGCAGCCTCGCCGCGCTGAAGCGTGCCCGCGAAAAGGAGAAGCGCACCTACGGCGGCAGCCGCGAGCCACAGGTCAAGCAGGTCCGCGACGTCGTTGTGCCGGAGGCGATCACCGTCCAGGAACTCGCCAACCGGATGGCCGAAAAGGGCGCCGACCTGGTCAAGACGCTGTTCAAGATGGGCTCGCCCGTCACGATGACGCAGACGATCGACCAGGATACCGCCGAATTGCTCGTCACCGAATTCGGCCACAACATCGTCCGCGTCAGCGATTCGGACATCGATCTGGTCACCGACACGGTCGAGGATGCGGTCGAGACGCTGCAGCCGCGGTCTCCCGTCGTCACGATCATGGGCCATGTCGATCACGGCAAGACGTCGCTGCTCGACGCGCTGCGCAAGACCGACGTGGCGGCGCGCGAGGCCGGCGGCATCACCCAGCACATCGGCGCCTATCAGGTGCAGATGCCGGCTGGTGAGCGCATCACCTTCCTCGACACCCCCGGCCACGCGGCCTTCACCGCCATGCGCGCCCGCGGCGCCGGGGTCACCGACATGGTGGTGCTGGTGGTGGCGGCCGATGACGGCGTGATGCCGCAGACCATCGAGGCGATCAGCCACGCCAAGGCGGCCGGCGTGCCGATCATCGTGGCGGTCAACAAGATCGACAAGCCGGGCGTCAACCTGGACCGGGTGCGGCAGGAATTGCTGCAGCACGAGATCGTGGTGGAAGAGTTGGGCGGCGACACGCAGGAGGTGCAGGTCAGCGCCACCAAGCGCACCAACCTGGACAAGCTGGCGGAAGCCATCGCGTTGCAGGCGGAGGTGCTGGACCTGAAAGCGAACCCGGGCCGAGCCGCCGAGGGTACCGTTATCGAAAGCAAGCTGGACCGTGGGCGTGGGCCGCTGGCCACCGTGCTGGTGCAGAAGGGCACCCTGAAGCAGGGCGACATCGTCGTCGCCGGCGCCGAATGGGGCCGCATCCGCGCCGTGGTCAACGACAAGGGCGCCCAGGTGAAGGAAGCAGGGCCGTCGAGCCCGGTGGAGCTGCTGGGCCTTTCCGGCGTGCCCAATGCGGGCGAGCCCTTCGTGGTGGTGGAGAACGAGGCCCGCGCGCGCGAGGTGACGGAGTTCCGCCAGCGCAAGGTGCGCGAGAAAAGCGCCGCCACGATGAGTGCCGGCCGCGGTTCGTTGGCCGACATGCTGGCCAAGATCCAGGCGGGTGAGCAGAAGGAAGTGGCGGTCGTCGTCAAGGCCGACGTGCAGGGCAGTGCCGAGGCCATTGGCGTCACGCTCGCCAAGGTGGGCAATGAGGAGGTGCGGGTGCGCGTGCTGCACAGCGCCGTGGGCCAGATCACCGAGAGCGACATCCAGTTGGCCAAGGCAAGCCAGGCCATCGTCGTCGCCTTCAACGTCCGCGCGACGAGTCAGGCGCGGGAGATGGCGCAGCGCGACGGCGTGGACATCCGTTACTATTCCATCATCTACGAGGTGTCGGACGACATCGAGAAGCTGGTGCGCGGCAAGCTGGCGCCGGTGCAGAAGGAAAAGTTCATCGGCTATGCGCAGATCCTGCAGGTCTTCGAGGTCAAGCGGCTGGGCAAGGTCGCGGGCTGCCGCATCACCGAGGGCGTGGTCAAGCGCGGCTGCGGCGTGCGCCTGCTGCGCGAGGGCACCGTCATCCACCAGGGCGAGCTCAGCACGCTGCGGCGCTTCAAGGATGACGTGAAGGAAGTCGCCAACGGCTATGAATGCGGCATGGGCTTCCTGAACTACGACGACATCCGGGTGGACGACCAGATCGAGTGCTACGAGGTCGAGACCGTCGCCGGCACGCTGTAGTGCCGACGAAGACGCCGGCCGGCGCGCCCAGCCAGCGCCAGCTTCGGGTGGGGGAGGAGGTACGGCATGTGCTGTCCTCCGTCTTCCTGGGCAAGGACGTGTCCCCGGAGCAGTTCGCGGCGCTGAAGCGGGCAGGGGCCTATTTCCGCACCGAGGTGGCACGCGCCATGAAGCTTCGCGTGGCGCCGGATATCCATTTCCTGGCGGACACCGCACTCGATTACGCCATGAAGATGGACGAGGTTTTCAAGCGACCCGAGGTGGCGCGCGACCTGGGCGGTGCCAAGGCCCGCGCCTCGGAGGGCGCCGAGGCCCGTGCCCCGGAGGGTGCCGAGGCCCGCGCCCCGGAGGGTGCCGAGGCCCGCGCCCCGGAGGGCGCCAAGGAATGAACCCGCAAATCCCCATCGAGGTCGATCCCGAAACCGGCATCTGGTCCACCGACGGGCTGCCGATGATGTACCTGCCGCGCCACTTCATGGTGAACATGCAGAAGGGCATCGAGCAGGCGCTGGGCATCGAGGCGTATCGCGCCACGGTCTACGCGTCGTCCGAATTATCGGCGCTGCAATGGTGCCGGGCGGAGGCGCAAACGCATGGCTTCGGGCCGGCTGAAACGTTCCGGCACTACCTCAGGCGAATGTCGCAGCGAGGGCACGGCCAGCTGGAGTTCGTGACACTGGACGAGGCGGCCGGCACAGCCGATGTGGTGGCGCGGAACTCGGCCTTCGCCCTGGGCTACGGCCCAGATGCGGGGCGGCGGGTGTGCTACGTGTTCGAGGGCAGCCTGGCCGGCGGCATGGCGTATGTGCTGGAGGCAACAGCCCGCACCGGCAAGCCGGTGTGCCGGGAGGTGGCGTGCATGGCCGAGGGCCATCCGGAATGCCGGTTCGAGGTGCGGTAAAGGATGCAATCCCTCCGCTCAGGTCCTATCTTACGCGCATGAGTGATCAGCCAGACAACCTCATCCTGACGCTGCTGCGTGCAATCCGGGGCGACATTGCCGAGTTGAAGGTCGATATGATCGAAGTCAAGGAACGGCTGGACATTATTGAGAGCCAGTACGCCAGCCTTAGTCGCAGGGTGCATCGCGTAGGCGGCGACGTTGAATTGATTAAACGGCGCCTGGAACTGGCCGACGCGTGAACATCGTTGGATGGTCCGACCTGATTCGGCCCTGACGCTGGTGCATCAACGCCACCCATAAGGCGGCTTGTGGTGCCCGCCCGGCGAAAAGGTGAACACCTCGCACCCCGTCTCCGTCACGCCCACCATATGCTCGAACTGCGCCGACAGGCTGCGGTCGCGCGTCACCGCCGTCCAGCCATCGTCCAGAATTTTCACCTCCGGCCGCCCGGCATTCACCATCGGCTCGATGGTGAAGAACATGCCCGGCGCCAGCCGCGGCCCTTCGCCCTTGCGGCCGAAATGCAGCACGTTGGGCGGCGCATGGAACACCCGGCCAATCCCGTGGCCGCAGAAATCCCGCACGATCGAGAACCGGTGCTTCTCGGCATAGTTCTGGATGGCGTGGCCCACATCGCCCAGCGTGGCACCGGGCTTCACCGCCGCGATGCCCCGCATCATCGCCTCATGCGTCACGTCGATCAGCAGCCGCGCCTTGGTGCTGGGCGCGCCGGCCACGTACATGCGGCTGCTGTCGCCATGCCAACCGTCCAGGATCGCCGTCACGTCGATGTTGACGATGTCGCCTTCGACCAGCGCGCGTTCGCCCGGAATGCCGTGGCACACCACGTGGTTGATGCTGGTGCAGGAGGATTTGGTATAGCCGCGATAGCCCAGCGTCGCCGGCACCGCGCCGCGCTCCACCATGAAGTCGTGGCACAGCTGGTCCAGCGCCCCGGTGGTGACGCCGGGCCGCACATGCGGGCCGATCATATCCAGGCAGGCGGCGGCGAGCTGCCCGGCACGGCGCATCCCGGCGAAATCCGCGGGCGCGTGAAGGGGAATGCGGCGCGCTTCGCCGGCTGACTGGTCCATTGCCGCAAGATGCTGTCGCGGCGGCGCGGGCGCAAGCGGCGCCCAGGTTTTACGCTTTCCTTACGAAGGGTGCGGGGGCGTTAACATCGTATCCTTACATGGGCCGGTGGCATCAGTGACACGCTTGTCAACAAGAGAGACACATGCCGGACACCATGCTTGCTCGCCTCACCGGCGCCGCCCTCATCCTGGCCTCGCTGTCGCCCCTGCCGGCTGCCGCGCAGACGGCCGGCACGGTCACGGATACGGGTTTCCTCGGTCGCTTCATCCAGCACTATCGCGATGAACTGAACCCGCCCCCGGCCGCCGCGCCGGCGCCGGACGCGCCGCTCACCCGTCGTGCCGCGCCCTTCCCGCCGGCACCGCAGACCAACCCGCCGATGCCCTTCGTGGACTGGCCCTATGGCGGCGCGTCCACCCTTGGCGCCAGCCTGCCCAACCAGGTTCCCGGCGCGCTGGGTACGGCGCTGGCGCCCACCGCGGTGGGCCGCACCCTCAGCGACGCCGGCATCCAGATCTATGGCTGGTTCAACGGCGGCTTCAATGTCAGCAACAACACCCGCGCGGCCAAGGGCGGGAATTCGCCGGTGGGCTACATCTACAACGCCAACACGGTCTCGCTTGACCAGGCGGCGCTCTACATCGAGCGGGTGCCCAACACGGTGCAGCGCGAACATATCGACTGGGGCTTCCGGGTCACCGGCATCTACGGCACCAACTACCGCTATACCACGGCGTACGGCCTGTTCAGCCGACAGTATCTCGGCCGCAACAACCAGAACGGCTTCGATATTCCGATGGCCTATGGCGAGCTGTATGTCCCCTGGATCGGCGAAGGCACCGTCTTCCGCCTCGGCCGCTACATTTCACTCCCGGACATCGAGGCGCAGCTGGCGATCAACAACTACATGTACACGCACAGCTTCACCTACAATTTCGACAACTACACGCAGACCGGTCTACAGGCGACGACCCAGCTCAGCCGCAACTGGATCGTGCAGTACGGCATCACCACCGGCACCGACACGCTGACCTTCAACACCCGCCGCGACCCCGGCGCGCAGCCCAGCTTCACCGGCTGCCTGCGCTGGACCAACGACAGCTCGAATGACAGCGTCTACGGCTGTGCCAACGGCATCAACAACGGCCGTTGGGGCTACAACAACCTGCAGCAATACGTGCTGACCTACTACCACCGCTTCAACCCGCGCTGGCACATCGCGTGGGAGAATCTGTACATGTACCAGCGGCGGGTGGCGAACGTCGCCTTCACTGGCGGCAGCTATGAGAACACGCCGTTCTTCAACATCCGGCGCAACGCACCGAACCAGGCGCTGTGTGGCCGTACGGAAGAACAGTCCTGCACCGCCGCGGCCTTCGGCTCGGTCGCCTACCTCAACTACCGGGTCAACGACAGCAACAACATCTCGATCCGCGCCGAATACTATCACGACATGCAGGGCCAACGGACCGGCACCCGCACCCGCTACGCCAATCTGGCGATCGGGTTGCAGCACTTCCTCACGCCGTCGATCATTCTGCGGCCGGAGATCGGCACCTACAACGCGCTGGACCGCCGCGCCTTCGATGGGCAGACGCGGCGCAGCGCGGTGATCGCCGCGGCGGACATCATCTTCCGTTTCTGAACATGGCTGTCCGCCGTGGTTTCGGCGGGTTAAGCTGGTGCAATGCGCCTTCTGGTCACCCTCTTCCTCGTCCTGGCCATCCTTCCGGCCGGGGCGCAGACCCGGCTGGGCGACACCGGCCTCAGCCTCTCGGGCAGCAGCACGGTGCTGAGCGATTACCTGTTTCGGGGCATCAGCCAGACGCGGTCCCGGGCGGCGCTGCAAGGGGTGGCGGAGCTGAGCCATCCCGGCAGCGGCCTCTACGTCGCCGCCTTCGTCTCCAACGCCAAGTTCCTGGGCTACGACGCCACGGCGGAGGTCGATCTGTATGGCGGGCTGCGCTTTCAGGCGGCTGGCTTCGACCTCGACGTGTCGGGGATCTGGTACCACTACCCCGGCTTCAGCCGACGCGGCGGACAGCCGCGACTCGACTATGCGGAGGCGGTGCTCCACGTCACCCGGGCGATCGGCCCGGTTACCCTGTCCGGGGCGGTGGCCGTGTCGCCCAATTTCTTCGCCAGCTCCGGCACCGGCGTCTACCTGGAGGCGGGGGCGGATTGGCGCACCGGGGTGGCCGGCGTGGTCCTGGGCGGGCGCTACGCGCGGCAGTGGATCCAGCGCAATCCCAATTTCGGCACGCCCGATTACGGCTGGTGGTCGCTCACCGTCAGCCGGGAGTTCAGCCTGCCCCGGCTCGGAACAGTCGCCGTCAGCCTGGGCTATTTTCAGACCTCGGTAGGGACGGCGGATTGCGTGCCGGTGGGTGGGCGCGGCCAGGACATCTGCGGCGCCCGCGCACTGGGCAGCCTGGCCTTCCGCTTTTGAGCGCCCCGCCGCTCGGCATCCTCGTCATCGACGACGAGCCGCAGATTCATCGCTTCCTCCGTCCGGCTCTGGAGGCGGCGGGCTACGCCCCCCTTCGGGCCGAAACAGGCCGGGAAGGCTTACGTCTCGCCGCCAGCCGGGCGCCCGCCTGCGTTCTGCTCGACCTAGGCTTGCCGGACATGGACGGCAAGGAGGTCCTGGCCCGGCTGCGCGAATTCTCCCGCGTGCCGGTCATCATCGTCAGCGCCCGCGACCGCGAGACGGAGAAGGTGGCGGCGCTGGATGCCGGCGCCGACGACTACGTCGAAAAGCCCTTCGGCCTGGCCGAGCTGCTGGCCCGGCTGCGCGCCGCCACCCGCCGTGCCCTGCATGCCGAGCAGCCCGAGCCTGTGGTGCGCGCGGGCCCACTGGAGGTCGATCTGGAGCGGCGCATCGTGCGGCTCGATGAGGTCGAGTTGGCGGTGACGCCGCGCGAGTGGGAGCTGCTGTCGGTGCTTGCCCGCAACCTGGGCAAGGTGGTGCTGCAGCGGCGCCTGCTGACCGAGGTGTGGGGCGCCGCGCACGTTCAGGACAGCCAGTATCTGCGGGTCTATGTCGGCCAGCTGCGGGCCAAGCTGGGGCCGGCGGCGGCGCTGCTGCGGACTGAGCCGGGAGTTGGTTACCGCTTGCTGGAGGGGTAGCGCGCGGCCTCGCCCGCGCTGCGTTCCTCGGCGCCGAGCGCATCGGCCAGGCGGGCATTGGCGCTGCCGGGGCGGGCAGGGCGGCTCTGGCTGTCGTGCGGCGCCCAGCCGGTCAGCATCAGCATCGGGATGGTGACGGGGATGGGCGTGCCGAGGGCGGCGAAGGCCTGGGCGAACAGAGTCCGTGGCGGCGACCGAGGGTCCCGCGCCAGCACCGCGTTCTGCTCGCCGGCGGCGCGTAGATCGGCCACCAGACCCATCGCCGAGCGGTAGGCCAGCGGCAACTCCTGCTGGTCCGCCACCGGCAGGGCGAAGCCGGCGCGTTGCAGCAGGGCGGCCATGTCGCGCAGCTCGGGGAAGGGGGAGATCCGCGGCGAGCCGCCGCCGCGGATCGCGGCCTCGGCACCCACCAGCGCCTCGCGCAGATTCTGCAGGGTCCCGAGGCCGGGCAGGCTGGCCAGGAACAGGCCGTCTGGCCGCAGGGCGCGGCGCAGCTGCACCAGGGCGCCCGGCAGGTCGTTCACCTGGTGGAGCGACAGACTGGCCACCACCAGGTCGAAGCTGTCCGGGCCGAAAGGCAGCGCTTCCTCGTCACCTGCCACCGCCGGGCCGCCATTCAGCGCCGCCATGGCCGGCGACAGATCGAGGCTGACCGTGGCGATGCCGCGGCCGCGCAGCATCGGCGCCACCACGCCCCGGCCGCCGATGTCGAGCGCCGCGGTGAAGCGCCGGGTGGTGTCGTCCAGGCGGTCCAGCAGCATCTCGGCCGCGGCGGTCAGGATAGGCGCGACGGCGGTTACCTCGCGCGCGGCGCGGCCCCGGCGCAGCGCCACCAGCCGCCGGTCGAAGATGCGCGGGGCAGTCACCCCTTGCGGCGAACCTTCAAATACAGATGCGCCCACATGTTCATGCCCAGGAACTCGAATTCGCAGATCGGGTGCGCCGCAATCCATTCGCGGAAGGCCAGCACCTCGCCGTGGTTCATGGTGAATTGCCAGTCGTCGAAGACCAGTATCGCGCCATCGACGAGCCGGTCGGTCAGGTAGGCCAGGCAGTCGACGGCGGAAGAATACAGGTCGCCATCGATGCGGGCATAGGCAATTTGTCGAATCGAGGTCGCGGGCTCCATCGCCAGGCTATCGCTGAACCAACCCTTCACCAACCGGAGAAAGGGGCGGTCGGCGGCGCGCAATTTGATCACGACCTCTTCCTGGCTCATGGCGTACTGCCCGGCCTGCCAGATGTTGCCATCCTTTTCGGCGTCCGGCGTCGGCAGGCCCTCGAAGCTGTCGAAGCCCCACACGCCCCGGCCGTTCTCGCGTTTTTCCACGATCTCTGCCAGGACATTCAGCCAGGTGCCGCCATAGCAGCCAAATTCGACCACGTCGCCGACGATGCCGTCGGCGTCGAGCTGTTCGATCAGGTGCTCGGCAAAGAGGAATTCGCCATCCTGCATGCCGTACACCACCTTGTCGCACCAGGGCGTGCCCGGGACGAAAGTGGTGAACGGCCAGGTGTTGGGGGTGCGCAACTTGGTGTTGAAGACGGCATTGAACCAGTCCTCGTAATAGGCGTGCTGGTTGATGTCATCGATGCGCTGGCGCAGCGCTTGGTTTTCCGCCCGCAGGGCTGCCATCTCGGGCGAGTCGCCGGCCCCTTCGATCTGATCCAGCAGCCCGAGCAGTCCGTCGCGCTCCTCGGTGAGAAGGCCGCGCAGCCGCGCCAGCGCCGCCTTACTGTCGGGGATTGGGTGCATTGCCAGGGGCCTGCTGCTGCGAGCCGGTCAGACCGCCGGTGGGGTTGAAGCGGCCGATGTTGCCGAACAGGCCTTGCAGAATGCTCCGGTCGGTGCCCGGCACCGGCGTTTCGCGGCCAACGAAACTCACGCTGCGCCCGTCCCGCTCGCCCAGCTCCCGCACCTCCGACACCACGCCTTGTGGGTTGAAGGCGACGACGACGACGCGCTGGTTGCTGACCGACAGCGCCCGGCCCGGCCGCTGCCGGGTGGAGCTGCTGATGTAGTACCAGGTGTCGTCGTTGAAGGTGCTGGTCTGGCTTGGGCTGCCCAGGAGTGCCTGCACGTCGGCGCGCGCGGTGACGCCCGGCGTGATCTGCTGCAACTGCTCGGTATTCACCAGGTGGCCGCGGGCAATGACCGGCGCGTCGAAGATGTCGCGCGGCCGGTCGGGCAGCGGCGGCAGGTACTGGCAGCCGCCGGCGACCAGCATCGCGGCGAAGGTCAGGCCAAGCTTCACATTGACCTGCGACGGGGTCGGTTCCATGTGGGGCGAGGTGCCACCTTGGCCGCGTCCGGTCAACCGCGCCGCCCCCGGAGAGTGTCCATGCTGGCCCGCCTGTTCCGCCGCAAACCCTTCGAGCGCGAGGGCCACGCCCTCTACACTTGCGCCGTCGAGGCGGCACGGCAGCCCGCCTATTATCTGGAGCTGGGCGTGGCCGACACGCTGCAAGGGCGCTTCGACCTGTTCGGCCTGCACGTCGCCCTGCTGATACGGCGGTTGCGTCACGATGCTGATCCGGCGGGCGCGCCGTTGGCTCAGGCGGTGTTCGACGCGATGTTCGGCGACATGGACCTCAACCTGCGCGAGATGGGGGTGGGGGACATGAGCATCGGCAAGCGGGTGAAACGAATGTGGGAGGCTTTCCATGGCCGTGCCCAGGCCTACGAGGCGGCGCTGGATGCCGGCGATTCGGCGGCGTTGGCCGAGGCGCTGACCCGGAATTTGTGGAATGGGGAGGCGCCTGTCGGAGCAGCGCCCCGGCTGGCGGCCCGCGCCATGGCACTCGATGCGGCGCTGGCCGCACAGCCCATGGCGGCGCTGCGGGCTGGGCGGGTGGCGTTCCCGCCGCCATGACTGACGCCCTGGAATTCTCCCGGCCGGTCCGGGTATCGCAACTGCCGGCCGCTGGCACGGAGCTGCGGCTGGAGGCCAGCCCGGCCGAATGCGGCGCGCTGGCGGCGCGCCTGGGGCTGCTGGCGCTGCATGGTTTCTGGGCCGAGCTGCGGCTGCGGCCGGATTCGTCGGGGGCCATTCAGGTCACGGGTGCACTGAGCGCCGCGGTCGAACAGGCCTGCGTCGTCAGCCTGGAGCCGGTGGCCCAGCGGGTGCATGAGGCTTTCACGCTGCGTCTGCTGCGCGAGGGCGAAATTCCTTCCGACGATCCCGATTCGGAAGATGAGGTGGAGACCGTGGCCGGGATTGCCGAGTTGGGCGAGGTGCTGGCGCAGCTGTTGGCCCTGGCGCTGGACCCCTACCCACGGCTCGAAGGCGCGGCGCTGCCCGATCAGGCCACGGACGCGGCGGCGGCGCCTTTCGCGGCGCTGTCAAGGCTTCGGACGGATAAGTCCTGAGGCCGCGCGCTGGACAGCCCACCCCCCCTCTGCTATTCGCCCGGCCTCATTCCAATCCATTTCGCTGATCCATTGAAAGGCCCGGCACCATGGCCGTTCCGAAGAAGAAGACATCGCCCTCACGCCGCGGTATGCGCCGCAGCCATCACGCGTTGGTGGCCGAGGCCTATGGCGAGTGCAAAAACTGCGGCGAACTGGCCCGGCCGCACCACATCTGCTCGCATTGCGGTTATTACGACGGCCGCGAAGTTGCCGCCGCTGGCGACGCGCTGAAGGGTGTCGTGCGCGCCTGACCGGCGAAGCCGGACCATGTGCGGAGCGTCCGGTGCGTGGCTGAGAGAATGATGGACCGGGTCATGCTCCGGAACGGGGGAAGCGCTTGTCGCAATCGGGGTTGAGCGCTGGCGTTCCGCCGGGCAGGCTTCCCGGC
>CAXTJY010000072.1:8781-10979 GCA_964244395.1 uncultured Rhodovarius sp. | reverse complement strand
AGCATTTCCCGGTAGCCTCCGGCCGAATCCGCCGGAGGCACCTATGAGCGACACGACCATCACCACCAGCAACACCGACATGGCCCTGCTGGTGGGCCGGGTCGCCATGGTGCCGCTGTTCTGGATCTCCGCCTACTACAAGATCATGCAGTGGCCGGGCATCGTCGGCATGCTGACCGCCCAGGGCGCGCCGATGCCGCTGTATGGCGGGTATATCGCCATCGCCGCCGAGACGTTGCTGCCGCTGCTTCTGCTGCTCGGGCTCTACACCCGCTGGGCCTGCTTCGGCCTCATCCTCTACGTGCTCGGCACCTGCTTCATCGGCCATCGCTTCTGGGAGCTGACCGGCCCGGCCCAGGTCGGCCAGGTGCTGGCCTTCTTCAAGAACATCGCACTCTGCGGCGGCTTCCTGATCCTGGCCTTCACCGGCCCTGGTCGCCACGCCGTACAGCCGCGACCCTGAGGGCTGCGGACACGGTCTTGCGGCCGGCTGCCGAAACCACGTCCGGCCAACGGCGTTTGCCCGCCATGCAATCCACTCTCGACAAGGCCGTATCCTTCATCTCCGACGCCGCGAATGCGGTCTGGTCGGTGGCCGGCATCCGCACCGAGGAGGAGCCGAAGCACCTCGTCGTCGGCAAGATCGGCATCGTCGAAATCCGACGTTACGCCCCGCGCCTGGCGGCCGACACGGTGGTGTCCGGCGATGAGGAAAAGGCCCGCAGCGACGGCTTCAGCCGTCTGGCCGGCTACATCTTCGGCAAGAACAAGGGCGAGCGGCGGATCGAGATGACCGCGCCGGTGGCGCAGGAACCCAGCAAAATCGCGATGACCACGCCGGTCTCCCAGCAATCCACGCCAGGCGGCTGGCGCATCCGCTTCTTCCTGCCGGCGAACCTGACCAAGGACACGGCGCCCGAGCCGCTCGACGCCGCCGTGACGATCACGGAAGTGCCGGAGGAGGTCTTCGCCGTGCTGCGATTCGCGGGCTCGGTGGCCGCCGAAGCGGTCGCGGAACAAACCGCCACACTGGCCGCCGTCGTGAAGGGCTCGGACTGGACCGCAGCCGGCGAACCCGTCGCCTGGTTCTACAACCCGCCCTGGACCCTGCCGCCGCTGCGCCGCAACGAGGTGGCGATTCCCGTCAGCTCTGCCGCTCTACCATCAGCGTCTTGATCTTACCGATCGCTTCGGCCGGGTTCAGCCCCTTCGGGCAGGCCCGGGTACAGTTCATGATGGTGTGGCAGCGATACAGCCGGAACGGGTCTTCCAGATTGTCGAGCCGGCTGCCGGTGTACTCATCGCGGCTGTCGGCAATCCAGCGATAGGCCTGCAGCAGAACGGCCGGCCCCAGATACCGGTCGCCGTTCCACCAATAGCTGGGGCAGGAGGTGGAGCAGCAGAAGCACAGGATGCACTCCCAAAGCCCGTCGAGCTTGGCGCGCTCCTCTTTCGACTGGCGGCGCTCCTCATCCGGAGGCGGCGGCGTGTCGGCCTTCAGCCATGGCTCGATGTCGCGCAGTTGCGCGTAGATCTGGCTGAGGTCGGGCACCAGATCCTTCATCACCGGCATATGCGGCAGCGGTGTGATCCGCACGTCGCCCTTCACATCCTCGATCGGCTTCAGGCAGGCGAGGGTGTTGAGCCCGTCGATGGTCATGGCGCAGGAGCCGCAGATGCCCTCGCGGCAGGAGCGGCGGAAGGTGAGCGTGCTGTCCACCTCGTTCTTGATCTTGATCAGCGCGTCCAGGACCATCGGGCCAGTCTGCTTGAGATCGAGCTCATAGGTGTCGGTGCGCGGGTTCTCCCCGCTATCGGGGTCCCAGCGATAGATCTTGAAGGCGCGCACATCCTGCGCGCCGGGCTCGGCCTTGAAGACCTGGCCCTGGCCGATGGTGGAGTTCTTGGGGAGCGTGAAGGTGGCCATGGGGATTCCGAAATCAGGTCAGCCGCAAGGCGGCAAAAAGGAGGCCGGCGAGGGCAAGGCCAAGGCCGCCCAAGCGAATCATGAGCCGATCGCTCTGCGCTACGAACCTTGCATCCAGACCTCTCTCAAGAAGATCGAACCGCTGGTTGAGCAGCACGAATTCCGTGCGTAGCTCGTTAACGTCCGCCTTGGTGGCTGGCTCTCGTGTCGCGGCATCCATCGCGTCTGCAAAGCTCTCTGCGGCGGGCATATCGAAGCGCCCGGACTGCAC
>CAXTJY010000072.1:0-8771 GCA_964244395.1 uncultured Rhodovarius sp. | reverse complement strand
GCCGGCTCGCGCGCCGCCGCATCCAAGGCATCGGCGAAAGCCCCAGCCGCTTCCGCCTCGAATTTGCCGGAGGATACCGGCAGCCGCACGAACAGCCCGCGATCGGCGATGATCGACATGCGTTCCTAGTACACCCGCGCCTTTGGCGGAAACACCTGAACCTCGTTGGTCAGCGTGCGCATCTTCACGTCGCGGTAGTCCAGCTTCACCTCGCCCCGTTCGTTCATCCAGGCCAGCGTGTGCTTCATCCAGTTCACGTCGTCGCGGTCCGGATAATCCTCCTGCGCGTGCGCCCCGCGGCTTTCCTTGCGCGCTTCGGCACCCACGATGGTGGTCATCGCATTGCCGACCAGATTGTCCAGTTCCAGCGCCTCCACCAGGTCGCTGTTCCAGATCAGCGAGCGGTCGGCGATCTTGATGTCAGAATAGCCGGTGTGGACATTCTTGATCTTCTCCACCCCCTCCTTCAGCAGATCGGAGGTCCGGAACACCGCGGCGTGCTCCTGCATCGCCCGCTGCATGTTCTCGCGCAGCTCCGCCACCCGGGTCCCGCCCTTGGCATTCCGCACCCGGTCGAAGCGATCAAGCGAGCTCTCGCCCGCGCGTGGCGGCAGCGGCGGCTGCGAAGCACCCGGCTTGATGACCTCGGAAGCCCGATGCGCCGCCGCCCGGCCGAACACCACCAAATCGAGTAGCGAATTGGTGCCCAGCCGGTTGGCGCCATGCACGCTCACGCAGGCCGCCTCGCCCACCGCCATCAGCCCGGGCACGATCGCATCCTCATCCGCCCGCGTCGGCCGCAGCACCTCGGTGTGGATGTTCGTGGGGATGCCGCCCATGTTGTAATGAACGGTCGGCAGCATCGGGATCGGCTCCTTGGTCACATCCACGCCGGCGAAGATCTTCGCCGTTTCGGAAATGCCCGGCAGCCGCTCATGCAGCAGCTCGGCGCCGAGGTGTTCCAGATGCAGGTGGATGTGGTCCTTCTTCGGCCCCACCCCGCGCCCCTCGCGAATCTCCATGCTCATCGCGCGGCTCACCACATCGCGCGACGCGAGGTCCTTCGCAGTCGGCGCGTACCGCTCCATGAAGCGCTCGCCCTCCGAGTTCGTCAGGTAGCCGCCCTCGCCACGCGCGCCCTCGGTCACCAGGCAGCCGGCGCCGTAGATGCCGGTGGGGTGGAACTGGACGAATTCCTGGTCCTGCATCGGCAGCCCCGCCCGCAGCACCATGCCGCCGCCATCGCCCGTGCAGGTGTGGGCGGAGGTGCAGGAGAAATAGGCGCGGCCGTAGCCGCCCGTCGCCAGCACCACGCTCTGCGCCCTGAACCGGTGCATCGACCCGTCTTCCAGGTTCCACGCCATCACTCCGCGGCACACACCCTCATCATCCATGATCAGGTCGAGCGCGAAGTACTCCACGAAGAACTCGCAATTCGCCTTCAATGACTGCTGGTACAGCGTGTGCAGGATGGCATGCCCGGTCCGGTCCGCAGCTGCACAGGCCCGCATCGCCGGCGTCTTGCCGTAATCCTGCATGTGGCCGCCGAAGGGGCGCTGGTAGATCCGGCCATCCTCGGTCCGGCTGAACGGCACGCCGTAATGCTCCAGCTCGATGATCGCCGGAATTGCCTCGCGGCACATGTATTCGATGGCGTCCTGGTCACCCAGCCAGTCCGACCCCTTCACGGTGTCGTACATGTGCCAGCGCCAGTCATCCTCGCCCATATTGCCCAGCGCGGCGCCCACGCCACCCTGCGCCGCCACCGTGTGGCTGCGGGTCGGGAACACTTTGGTGATGCAGGCTGTCTTCAGCCCCGCCGCCCCCATGCCGAAAGTGGCGCGCAGCCCGGCGCCGCCGGCACCCACCACCACCACGTCATAGGTGTGGTCCACAATCCTGTAGGCGCCCGAACTCGGCTTGCTGATGGCGTTCATGGTTCAGGCTCCGCTTGGCCGGGTGTTGCCGGCCCTTCGACTGTAAGTTGGGCGTAACCGGCTCAGGTAAAGGCCACGCGAAGCACGGCGAAGGCGCTGATCAACGCCGCGCCCCAGCAAATCCCCTTTACCACCAGGACCGCCAGCAACCGCGTCCGCTCCGCCCGCACGTAATCCTCCAGCACCACCTGCAGCCCGCCGGCGATGTGGTGGAAGCTGAAGCCGATCAGCGCCAGCATCAGCACCGCATTCCACGGCCGCGCCAGGAAGGCCCGGCTTTCCGCGTAGCCGGTACCGGCCAGCGACAGCATGGCGAAGATGAACCACAGGAACAGCGGCAGCAGCGCCAACGAGGTGACCCGCTGCATCCACCAGTGATGCGTGCCCGACTTGGCCGAGCCCAGGCCGCGAACCCGGCCCAGCGGCGTGCGCATGGTGCTCATCGCCACACCATCAGGGCGATCACCCAGGTCAGCACCGTCAGCACGCCGGTGCCCACCAGCACCGCCTGGCCACTGCGCATCATCGCCGGCAGCGAGTAGCCATACCCCGCATCCCACACCAGGTGGCGCACACCCGCCAGCGTCTTGAACCAGGCCACCACCGTGAGGCCGAACAGCATCACCAGCCCGAGGAAGGAGGAGAGGAACCACTGCACCTGGTCGAACCCCCGCGGCCCGCCGGCCAACGCCACCAGCCACCATACCAAAAACACCATGCCGATCGACCAGGCGATGCCGGTGGCGCGATGCATGATCGACATGCCGCTGCTCATCTGCAGCATGTCGTACGCCTGCAGGTGCGGCGACAGCGGCCGCTGGATGGCGGTGCCATCCGTTCGGCGGCCGGCGAAGGCGGCCTGCCGCGGATCGGGCGGGTGGGACATGGGCTGTCGAAGCTCCGGCTTTGCGTGCCGGTTGGCCCGGCCCAGCAAGGCTTTTTATGGAACCCGGTCAGGGGTGCGTCAACGGCGCCAGGCCGCGCCCATGCCGGTTTTCGCTGCGATGCACCATGTGATTTGCCTGGCCGTCAGCAGGCCGTGGATGGATGGTCCACCCACAGGACCGCGTCATCCGCCACTGACTCGACTTCGGCCGGTAGAAAGCAGTCGCTGCGCGCCTTGAGGGATCGCCTCGCCAGGAGACCGCCATGCCCCAGGTGACATCATCGGCCATCAGCCCAATCGAATACGACCGCCCGACCGCCGAGCTCTGGGTATGGTTCAACGGCGGCCGAGGTCCCTACACGCATTTCAACGTACCGGAGAGCATGTATCACGCCTTCCTGGCCGCGCCGTCGAAGGGAAGCTTCTTCGGCGAACACATCAGGGACAGCTACGAGTTCACCCTCGCCAAGCCAAAGCGGGCAGCCGGGCGTAGTCGGTAGCCCGGCCGACGCCTCACCGCGGCGGCAACAACTCCACCCCACCCGCGCCCGGCAGACGCCTCTCCCGCAGGCAGGTGCGGAAAGCCCGCTCCTCCGCCACGTCGATCTGCTCCTGCACGATGCGGTCATTGTCCCCGATGCTGACGGTCCGCCGCAGGTCGCGCACCGCGTCGCTGTCGCGTGCCGCCCGTCGGCATTCCGCCTGCTCCGGCGTGTCGGGGGGGCGCGTCGAGCGCGGGAAGGGGTTCAGCGAGCCGCAAGCCGCCAGCGGCAGCAGGGCCAGGGCGAGCCAAACTCTCATGCATTCATCCCCGCGCAAGCGCGAAGCGATTGTCGCGCTGGTCTCCATTCAAGCATTCATCCAATCCTCAATCAGCCGGCGCGCGATGCTGTCGGCCCGCGGCAGGCCGAAACCCTGCGGGTCGCGCAGCTCCGCCCGGCTGAACCAGCGCGCATCCTGCAGTTCCTCGGGGTCGATGGTGATCGACTCGCTCAGCCCCTCGGCATGGAAGCCGATCATGATCGAGGAGGGGAACGGCCAGGGCTGGCTGGAATGATAGACGACCTGGCCGACGGCGATGCCGGCCTCCTCCATCACCTCGCGCCGGACGGCTTCCTCGAAGCTTTCGCCAGGTTCGACGAAGCCGGCCAGGGTGGAATACATCTTCTGCGGGAAGCGCACGGAATGGCCAAGCAGGCACTGATCGCCGCGCACCACCAGCATGATGACGGCCGGGTCGGTGCGCGGAAAATGCTGCGCGCCGCAGCCTGGGCAGGTGAGCGCGTTCCCGGCGCTTCGCGCCTCCATGCCGCTGCCGCAGATGCCGCAGAAGCGGTGCTTCACCCGCCAATGCATCATGCCGCGGGCATGCGCCAGCACGCTCGCCTCGCCCGGCGGCAACAGGCCGGCCACGGCGCGGAGGTCGGTAAAGCTGCCGGCATCGGCGGAGACCGGCGGCGCCTCCTCCTGACTGACGTCGATGGCGAAGACGGGCCTCTCATCCCACAGGCCCAGGAAGGCCCATGGCCCGCCGGCGTTACGCAAGCTTTCCGCCGCCATGCCGCCCAGCAGCACGCCCTCCGGCGCGCCGGCTTCGACCCCGCGCATCAGGCTGCGGGCGCGCCAGACCGGGGCGAAGAGGCTGCCGGGCGCGGCGAAGGCGGCGGCGATCCAGTCGGCATCCTCTCGGCGATGCCCGGCGCGGTCGAGCGGGCTGCCCGTGTAGGCGTTGCTGCGGCTGGCGGGGTAGGAGAGGGTCATCGGGGCGGAAGCTGCCATGCGGTGGGCCGGGCGGCTACCCTGGAGCGCTACAAGCCCGGCAGGCGCGG
This sequence comes from uncultured Rhodovarius sp., assembly GCA_964244395.1. Lineage (GTDB taxonomy): Bacteria > Pseudomonadota > Alphaproteobacteria > Acetobacterales > Acetobacteraceae > Rhodovarius. The sequence goes on along the minus strand of CAXTJY010000072.1, from coordinate 4,119 downwards.
CCCATCCTCGATCAGCACGTAGGGGTCGACTTCGGGTGGGCGGGGGCCACGAGCCCCGCGAAGCGCCCGCAAGGGCGCCCCGGCCCGGTAGGAGCGGCCACGCTTCTCGCCGGAAGGTTCCAGCAGGCCCGCATCGACAAGCCGCTTCAGATCGCGACCGGCGGTCAGTTCCGGCACCTCGGCATCCTTGCGGTAGCGTGGGTTGGTGAGACGCAGGCCCAACGCCGCGTCGAACAGGGGCAGCAAGGCGCGGTCGGGAATGCCCCGCCGACCCTTCACCAGCCGTTCAAGTCCTTCATACAACGTCTCATATTCCTCATTGCGACGGATCAGTGTCGCCGCCTGCGCATGGTGCGCCCGCAGGCAGAAGCGAACCCAGGGCAAGGCGTCTCGCTGCGGGCTCCACTGGCCCTGGCCGGTTTGGGCGAGCACGGCGTAATACGCGTCGGTATTCCGCCCCAACCACTCCTCGATGCTGGCAAAGACCGGGTTCAGCAGGCCATCCTGGGCCAGGACGAAAGTTTGCAGCGCGCGCGCCATGCGGCCATTTCCATCGCGGAAGGGATGGATCATCGTCAGGTTGAGATGGGCCATGGCTGCACGCACCAGCAGGGGCGCCGGCTGCGGCGAACGGAGGGAGGCCGATAACTCCTCCATCAGATCGTCGATCAGCCCGGCATCCGGTCCGACATACACTTGCTGGCCCTCAGGCTGACGGATGACCGAGATTTCGCCGGGGCGCCACTGCCCCGGGCCTTTCGAGAGGTCGTGCGCCAGCATCATGAAGTGCAGGCTTTTCAAATATTGGCGGCTGAACTCGAAATAGGGATCCTTCACGCTTTGCAGGATGAAGGTCATGGCATTGCGGTAGCCGGTGATGGCCAGCCAAGTTTCCGACTGCTCGTCGAGCGTCGACTCGCCTTCCACCGCCTCGACCGCCTGGTCCAGGGTCGCGTGATAACCCTCTATGGTATTCGATCCCTGGATGGCCCGCGCGAAGGCGGTACGACGAAGACTGCCGGTCCGTCGAAGGGGGACGTTCTCCGTATACACGCGCACGCGCTGCCGCTGCTGCTGCAGCAGTGCGATGACAGCAAGGTCGGCATCCTGCAGGTGCGGTGTCGGGTAGATCATGATCGTTAGATGGATTCAAACATACAAATTGATGCTTGATAACCCGCAATCCATCTTCCCATTTGACGGCTTGCCCCGTTGCTGCCGTCACGCGATATGACACCCGGAAGGTCGGCGTGGACGGGCTCCTCGCCAACCCGGTCAGGTCCGGAAGGAAGCAGCCGTAACGGGTTCTCGCCCGGGTCATTGCCGGCCTTCCACCGCAGCCCCGATCGGGCGCAACGAAGGGGCCAACATGAGCAGTGACATGTTCGGCACCGAGGCCGAGGTCGAGGAGGCCATCCCGGAGCCGCCGCCGCCGGAGGGGCCGGGGCTGTTCGGCCTCGATGCGCCGGCCGCCGCCGTCGTCCAGGCGCCTGTCGTCCACGACGTCGCGCCGCCGCCCGCCGTCCCCTACCGCGTCCTCGCCCGCAAATACCGCCCCAGCACCTTCGCCGAGCTGATCGGCCAGGACGCCCTGGTCCGCACCCTGCGAAACGCTTTCGCCACCAACCGGGTGGCGCACGCCTTCATGCTCACCGGCGTCCGCGGCGTGGGCAAGACCACCACCGCCCGGATCATCGCCCGCGCCCTGAACTGCATCGGCCCCGACGGCACCGGCGGCCCCACCGCGGAGCCCTGCGGCGTCTGCCCCAACTGCGTCGCCATCCTGGCCGACCGCCACCCCGACGTGATGGAGCTGGACGCCGCCAGCAACAACGGGGTGGACGACGTGCGGGAGCTCCGCGAGGCCGTGCGCTACCGGCCCGCCCAGGCCCGCTTCAAGATCTACATCCTCGACGAAGTGCACATGCTGTCGAGCGCCGCCTTCAACGCCCTGCTGAAGACGCTCGAAGAGCCACCGCCGGCGGTGAAGTTCCTCTTCGCCACCACGGAACTCCGAAAAGTCCCGCCCACCATTCTGTCGCGTTGCCAGACCTTCCACCTCGCACGCGTGCCGCAGGACACGCTGCGCGCGCATTACGGCCGCATCTGCGGGCTGGAGGGCGTGACCGCCGAGGACGAGGCGCTGGCCATGATCGCCCGCGCCGCCGACGGCTCGGTGCGCGATGGCCTTTCCCTGCTCGACCAGGCCATCGCCCTGGCCGGCGACCGGCTGGGCGCCGACACGGTGCGCGACATGCTGGGCCTGGCCGACCGCACCCTGGTGCTGGACGCGCTGGAGGCAGCGCTGGCGGGAGAGACCGCCGCCCTTCTCCATCACCTCGACCGCGCGCATGAACGCGGCGCCGAACCGGGCGTGCTGCTGTCCGACATGCTGGACCTCGTGCACACGCTCACGCGGCTGCACAGCGTCCCGGCCCTGTCACAGGACCAATCGCTGCCCGAGCATGAGCGGGTGAGAGGCGCAGCCCTCGCCCGCCGCCTCTCCATCCCCATCCTGGGCCGCGCCTGGCAGATCCTGCTCAAGGGTGTGGCCGAGGTGAACGACGCGCCGGACCGGCGGGCGGCGTTGGACATGGTGCTGATCCGCCTGGCGCATCTGGCCGATCTGCCGCCGCCCGGCGAGCTGGTGCGCCGGCTGACCGAGGGCGGCGCGGCCCCCCGCGGCGCCAGCCTGCCGCCCGGCAGTGCATCCGGCGGGCCGTCCGCTGGCCCCGCCGGCGGATATTCCGCGGGCCTTTCCGGTGACCCCGCTGACGCAGGCGTGGTCGGCAGCGCCGACCGCGCCTTTCCGGCTCGCCTCGCCGGCGGCCGCTTCGCCTCCTCGGGCCATCTCCCGGGCGGGTTCGCGCCCCCTGTCCCGGACGGCGCGGTCCAACCCCCACCCGGCGGTTTGCGCGCGGTGGCTAACCTGTCCAATGCGGGCAGCATGGCCCTGGCGGCCGCCGTCCAGCCGGCGCCCGACCCCGCGGCCCCGCCCATCCCCACCACCTGGCAGGACGTCGTGGCCCTGGCCGCCAGCGCCGACCCCATGCTGCACGCCCAGCTCCGCCACGATGTGCACCCCGTCAGCCTCGCCCCCGGCCGCATTGACATCCGCCCCCACGCCCGCGCCCCGCGCGACCTTGCCGGCAAACTGTCCCTGCTGCTGGAGCGCGCCACCGGCACCCGCTGGATCATCGGCATCTCGCGCGAAGCCGGCGCCCCCACCCTGGACGAGCAGGGCCGCACCGCCGCCGCCGACCGCCTCACCCAGGCCCGCGCCCACCCCCTGGTCCAGGCCGTTCTCGCCGCCTTCCCAGGCGCCCAGCTCCGCGAAGTGCGCGACGAAGCCGCCGACGTGTACGGCCTTTCCCGCCCTGCGGCCTTGGCCGAACCCGCCTCACTGCCCGATTTCGCCCCACCCGATGCGGAGCCGGTGCTGAACCCCGACGACGAACCCCTGGAGGATTGATGAAGAACCTAGGCAACATGCTGAAATCCGCGCAGCAGATGCAGTCCAAGATGGCCGAGATGCAGGCCCGCATGGAGGCCGCCGAGGTCGAGGGCCAGGCCGGCGCCGGGATGGTGAAGGTGCGGCTCTCCGGCAAGGGCGATCTCAAGCGCATCGGCATCGACCCCACCTTGATGCAGGCGGAGGACCGCGAGGTGCTGGAAGACCTGATCGTCGCCGCCCATGCCGACGCCAAGGCCAAGGTCGAAGCCATGGCGGCCGAGGAAATGCAGAAGGCGACGGCCGGCTTGAACATCCCCGGCGGCCTGGATGGCATCCTCCCCGGCGGGTTCAAGCTGCCATTCTGACATCGCACGACCCGGTCGAGCGGCTGATCGGCCTGCTGGCGAAGCTTCCCGGCCTGGGCCGGCGCAGCGCGCGGCGTGCCGTGCTGCGCATGCTGGGCGACCCGAAGACGAAGATGCTGCCGCTGGCCGAGGCGCTGCGCGCCGCCGCCGAGGCGGTCTCGCCCTGCGCCACCTGCGGCAACCTCGACAGCCAGAACCCCTGCCGTATCTGCACCGACCCGACCCGTGACGGCGCCAGCCTGTGCGTGGTGGAGGGGGTGGCCGAGCTTTGGGCGCTGGAGCGGGCGCATGCGCATGGCG
>CAXTJY010000071.1:9565-11068 GCA_964244395.1 uncultured Rhodovarius sp. | reverse complement strand
TGAAGCCGATGAGCCAGTTCGACGCCGCCGCCCGGCCGATGTTCAACAGCTTCCACGGCAAGCCGGACGTGACGCCGTACACCCACGCCCCGGCGGGCATCGACCTGGAGGAGAAGAATCTGGCCGGCGCCTGGGGGGCCGAGCGGAGCGCCGCCTTCAACCTGGAGAAGGAGGACCAGGCCGACGACCTCCTGTTCAACGAGGTGATCTGGAAAAGCGTGAAGGGGCCGCACAGCCGGATGCCGGCCCCGGTGCGGGCGGCGTTCTTCGTCCCGCGGAAGTGATGGCGGAACGCGGCGGTTCGTTGTAGGGTGGTGCCGAGTCTTCGAGGCCCACCATCGGGGGCCTCCGCCCGAACGGTGGGCCTCGAAGACTCGGCACCACCCTACAACGGAGCCTGCGATGCCCCACTCCCGCCGCAGTTTCTTCACCACCGTCGGGTCGGCCGCCGTCGCCGGCTCGGTCGCCGCCGGCTTCCCGGCCAACGACGTGGTCAACGTGGCGGTGATCGGCTGCGGCGGCCGCGCCCGGCACCTGCTGAAGTCGCTCAACGACCTGCCGTCCGCCAACGTCATCATGCTGTGCGACGTGTGGGACAAGGCGCTCGACGAGGCCCGGGCCATGTGCCCGACCGCCGACACCACCCGGCGGTACGAGACGGTGCTGGCCAAGGCGGACGTGCAGGCGGTGCTGATCGCTACCCCCGACCACTGGCACGTCCCGCTGACGGTCGCCGCCTGCGCCGCCGGCAAGGACGTGTACGTCGAGAAGCCGCTGACGCACGACTTGAGCGAAGGTAAGGAGGTGATCGAGGCGCAAGAGAAGTCCAAGCGGGTGGTACAGGTCGGCACCCAGCAGCGGTCCATGCCGCACATCGCCAAGGCGAGGGAGCTGATCCGCGGCGGGGCCATCGGCCCGGTGCGGAAGGTGCGGATGAGCTGGAACCGGAACAGCGACCGGGTGCGGAAAAACCCGCTCGGGGTGGACCCGAAGGCAGTGGACTGGGCCGCTTTCCGCGGCAGCGCGAAGGACCAGCCGTTCGACGAGTACCGGATGCGGAACTGGCGGTGGTTCTGGGACTTCGGCGGCGGCATCTTCACCGACCTGATGGTCCACTGGGTGGACGTGGCCCACTGGGTGCTGGACCTCGACCACCCGTCCCGGGCGGTCAGCCTCGGCGAGTCCGTGCGGGCGAAGGGCGTGTGGGAGACGCCGGACACGGTGCAGACGCTGCTCAGCTACCCGGGCGGGGTGCAGATGCACTTCGAGGGGACGTTCTGCAACGCCCGCCGCGGCGCCCACATCGAGTTCCTCGGCGACGAGGCGTCGGTGTACGTGGACCGCGGGCGGATGGAACTGGTGCCCGAGCGTGGGAGGAAGGTGCAGCCGGTGAGCGAGATCGTCGGCAGCGGCCAGCCGGGGGCGGACTTCTACGACAAGCCGGACGGCGAGCGGTTGCACCTGGCCAACTGGCTGGACTGTGTCCGCACTCGCAAGGCGCCG
>CAXTJY010000071.1:8387-9555 GCA_964244395.1 uncultured Rhodovarius sp. | reverse complement strand
GGTGGCCTGCCGGACCGCGGCCCGGGCCCGGGTCGAGGCCGCGCGGCGGCGGCGCACCTGGCGAACATGGCACTGCGAGGTGGAGGCGTGGCCGACTGGCCCGGATAGAGCGACTTCCGGTGCTGTTGTAGGTCCGGCTGTGCCGGACTCTTGGACGCTCGAGGAGTCCGGCACAGCCGGACCTACCCTCCCCGCTGCCGCTCTATCCCTCTACTGCTGCCTGCGTCAGCCGCCACGCGCTGGGCGCGGACGGCCAACTCGGTCGCCAGGAAGGCATGGGCCTGCGACATCGCCGTCTCGGTGCGGTTCAGAACATCGTCCACCAGTTGCCGGCCGAACGGGCAGACGAACCCCGGCTCGACCTTGATGTCCCGCCGCCGCTTGGCGTCGGCCAGGACGATCAGGCCGGCGTGCTTGGTCACCTCCAGGCTGCCGTCGGTGCCCAGCACGGTCAGCCGGATGCCGAGCGACTGGCCCTCGTAGAAGTCCACCCGGGCGTACCCGGTGCCGCCGTCGCCGGCGAACCCGACCTCTCCGAAGTCCTCGAACTCCGGGTGCTTCGGCGCGCGGTGGTTGGCCGTCCGGGCGAGCGTCACATCGGCCCGGGTGCTGCCGGTGAAGTGCAGGAACTGGTCGGCCTAGTGCGTGCCGATGTCGGCCAGAATGCCGCCGCGGCCGGCCCGGGTCCAGAACCAGTCCTCCCGCGGGCCGCGGCCGAACAGCCCGTGCGGGCCGGTGCCGAGGGTGTGCGTCACCCGGCCGACGGCCCCGGCCTTCACCAACTCGGCCGCCCGCACCGTGGCCGGGTCGAGCAGCCGCTCGTTGTACGACACCGAATAAATCCGCTTGGTTTCGGCCTGCACCGCCCGCAGTTCGGCGAGCGACCCCAGCGTCAGGACGCCGCCCTTGTCGGCCAGCACGTCCTTGCCGGCCCGCATCGCCCGCACCCCGAGGGCGGCCCGGTCGGCCGGGCGGATGGCCGTCACCACCAGGTGGATGTCGGCCTCCAGCACCTCGGCCTCGGAGCGGGCCTGCCTCACCCCCGGGTTGTCGCGGAGGAACCTGGCGGCGTGGTTCGGGTTGGGGTCCGGGGCGTACACCATTGCCAGCTCGCCGCCGCCGTCCCGCACCGCCTTCACCATGCGGAAGACGTGTTCGTGGTTGATGC
>CAXTJY010000071.1:8096-8377 GCA_964244395.1 uncultured Rhodovarius sp. | reverse complement strand
GCGAACCGGATGCGGCCGGCCGCCGCCTTCGCCCGGGTGCGGGACGTGACCACCAGCGGGGCGGCGGCGGCGAGGAGGAAGCGGCGGCGGGTCATGGCTTCTCCGGTGGCGGCAGCACGAACGGGCGGATGATCTCGGCCCGCACCTTGTACCCCAGGTCGGTCATGTGGATGCCGTCGGCCACGAACAGCTCCGGCCGCGGCTTGCCGGCGGCGTCGAGCATGGCCGGGTAGATGTCGATGTACGTGAGCTTCCTGCCCCGCTCGACCTCGCCGCGGATC
>CAXTJY010000071.1:0-8086 GCA_964244395.1 uncultured Rhodovarius sp. | reverse complement strand
AGGGCGTTGGCCGCCTTCCCCCGCTCCGCCTCGGTGAAGCGGGCCGGCCCGGTGGTGATTGACACGAAGGCGATCGGCACGTCCGGCAGGCCGGCCCGCGCCCGGGCGACGAACGCCGTGAAGTCGTCCCGCACCGACTCCGGGGTGCGGCCGGCGTGGATGTCGTTGTTGCCGGCCTGGAGCACCACCAGCCGGGGGGCGTAAGGAATGACGATGCGGCCGGCGAAGTGGGTGGCGTCGGCGATGGACGAGCCGCCGAACCCCCGGCGGACGAGCGTCACCCCGGGCAGGTCGCGCTCGAGAGTCGTCCACCGGCGGACGCCGGACGCCCCGACGAACAGCACCGCCCCCTTGGGCGGCGGCTTGGCCCGGTCGGCCGCCTCGAAGGCGGCGACCTCCTTTTCGAACGGGTTCGGCGGTTGCGCGAGTGCGGCGGCGGGCACTTTGCTGGCGAGGAGGAGATTGCGGCGGTTCAGGCTGGTAAGCGTGATGACACTCATCCTACGGCGCCTGCAACTGCGGTCAGCGGACAGGATACGGCGCGTGGACGGAAGGACTGACTGGGGCGCCTGAAGACCAGAGGGCCGCGCGATGCCCAGAAATCGATCAGCCATGCGACTTCGGTGCAGAACACCGGCTCGCGCAGCGGCGCCGGGAAAGGACGCCCCTGGTCATCGCGGCGCAAGACGGGCATCGGGATCGCATGGAGATCGGCATCGACATCGGCGGCACGTTTACCGACGCCGTCCTCCGCGACGAGGATGGCAGGCTGCGCTCCCTCAAGGTGCCCAGCACACCGGATGACCCGGCTCGTGCCGTCGGCCACGCGCTTGGCCGCTTGCTGGGCGAGGAAGAGGCTGCCGGTATCACGCGCTTCCTGCATGGCACCACGGTCGCCACCAACGCCATCCTGGAGGGCACTGCGGCACCCGTCGGCCTTCTCGTCACCCAGGGCTTCGCGGATGTGATCGAGCTGGGGCGCACCCATCGCGCCTCAAATTACGACCTGGTCATCGTGCCGCAGACGCCGGTGGCGCTGGTGCCCGCGGCGCGGCGCGCCGAGGTCACGGAGCGCATCGGCGCCGACGGCACGGTTTGGGAGCCGCTGGACGAGGCCGGCGTAGCCGCGGCCGCCCGCACCCTGCAGGCGGGAGGTGCGAAGGCGATCGCCATCTGTTTCCTCTTCTCGTTCCTTGACGGCTCGCATGAGCGGCGCGCGCGGGAGATCGTGCAGGCGACCTGCCCAGGGCTTGCGGTCTCCCTCTCCTGCGAGGTCGATCCGGCGCCCCGCGAATATGAGCGCACCTGCGCCACCGCCTTCGACGCCGCGCTGAAGCCTGTCATGAGCGACTACCTGGGCCGCATCGAGGCCATCCTGCGCGACGTCGGCATCGGCGTGCCGATGCAGGTGATGCACTCGCGCGGCGGGCTGCTCGGCGCGGCGGCGGCGCGTGCCAAGCCGATCCGCCTCACCCTCTCCGGCCCCTCCGCCGCTGCCATCGGCGCCGCCGCCCTGCTGCGCCAGGCCGGCTTTCCGGACGGCGTCTCCATCGACGTGGGCGGCACCAGCGCGGATGTGGCGGTGATTCGCGATGGCGCGCCGGCGCTGCGGATGGACGGCATGATCGGCACCTTCCCGGTGCGCGTCCCCACCGCCGATGTCATCGCCGTGGCGGCGGGCGGGGGGTCGATCGCCTGGATCGACGATACGGGCGGGTTGCGGGTCGGTCCGCGCTCGGCCGGCGCGGCGCCCGGCCCGGCCTGCTACGGGCGCGGCGGCACCCACCCGACGGTGCTGGACGCTTCCGTCGTCCTGGGCCTGGTCGACCCCACGAATTTCGCCGCCGGGCAAATCCCGCTCGATCCCGCCGCCGCTGCGGAAGCCATCGAGCGCGAGGTGGCGGGGCCACTGGGGATGGGGGTGCGGGAAGCGGCGGTGGCCATCCACCGCGTCATCAACGCCGTGATGGCGGAGGCGGTGCGGGCGGTGACCGTGGCGCGTGGCGTCGATCCCCGCGAGCTGCCGCTGGTGCCGGCCGGCGGCGGCGGCGGGCTGCACGCGGCCGCCATCGCCGACGATCTGGGCCAGACGCGCATCGTGGTGCCGGCGGCGCCGGGCGTGTTGGCGGCCACCGGCCTGCTGGAGGCACCGCTGGAACATGATTCGGCCCGCGGCTTCGGCCGGCCGCTGCAAGACATTCCGCCCGCAGAGCTGCGCCACGCCATCCAGGCGCTCATGGCGGATAACCACGCCGCCATGGCTGCGGAGGGCGCCGATGCGGCGGCGGCGGACATCCTGCTGACCGCCAGCGCCAGCTATGTCGGCCAGGGGCACAGCCTGGAGGTCGCCTTCCCCGCCGAAGCACCGGACCCGGCCGAGGCCATCCGCGCCGGCTTCATCTCGCTGCATCGCGCCACCTACGGCCACGCCCGCGAGGCGGCGGTGCGCCTCGTCTCGCTGCGGGCCGTGCTGCGGCTGGCGGCCCGGCCGCTGGCGCCGCGCCGCGTCGCCGCCAGCGACGCCGCCCGCACCCAGCGCGACGCCGTGCTGGAAGGGGTCGCCCAGCGGGTCGCGGTGGTGCCCCGCGGCACGCTTTCCCCCGGCGAGGTGCTGCCCGGCCCCGCAATTGTCGAGCAGGAGGATACGACCTTGGTGGTGCCCGCGGGCTGGCGCGTTACCGCTAACCCCGCGCATCTGCTGCTGGAGCGCGCGGCATGAATGCGGAGCGCCTGGATCCCGCCACCATCGAGATCGTCCGCCGTCGCCTCGATGCGATCGCCGACGAGATGCAGGGCGTCATGCTGCGCTCCGCCGTCTCCCCCATCGTGCGCGAGGCCAATGATGCCTCCGCCAGCCTGTTCCTGCCCGACGGCACGCTGATCGCCCAGTCCAACTCGCTGCCGCTGCTGCTCGGCTGCCTAATGCCCGCGGTCGGACGCCTCTTGCGCGAATTCCCGGTGGACACGATGCGGCCGGGCGACGCCTATCTGATGAACGACCCCTATGACGGCGGGACGCATATCCCCGACGTGTCCCTCATGGTGCCGGCCTTCGCCGAGGGAAGGGTGATCGCCCTGGCCGCCGCCATCGTGCACCACCAGGATATGGGCGGGATGACGCCGGGCTCCCTGCCTACCGCCGCCACCGAGATTTACCAGGAGGGGCTGCGCCTGCCGCCGCTGCGCCTGGCGCAGGAAGGGGTGACGGACCCGCAGATCATGCGGATCATCGCGCTGAACACCCGCACGCCCGAAGCCTTCGCCTGGGATCTGGCGGCCCAGCTGGCCTGCTGCCGTGGCGCCGCGACGCGCATGCAGGCGCTGGCCGAACGCCACGGCCCCGATGCCCTGGCGGCCATGATGGCCGAGCTGCTGCGCCGCGCCGAGGCCGCCACCCGCGCCGCCATCCGCGCCATCCCCGACGGCAGCTGGACCTACGAAGACGCGCTGGACAATGACGGGGTGGAGCTGGACAAGCCGGTGCCGATCCGGGTGCGGGTCACCGTGGCCGGCGATGCCATGACCTTCGACTTCACCGGCTCCTCGCCGCAGGTGCGCGGGCCGGTGAACGCCGCCCCCGCCGGCGTCATGGCCGGCTGCTTCTTCGCGCTGCGCGCCGTGACCGGTGGCGACATCCCGAACAATGGCGGCTGCGGCCGGCCGCTGACGGTGGTGCTGCCGGAGGCCAGCGTGCTGAACCCGCGCCTGCCGGCGCCGCTGAACGCCCGCACCGGCACGGTGAAGCTGGCCACCAACGCCATCCTGGGCGCCCTGGCCCAGGCGCTGCCGGGGCGCATCCCGGCGGCGAATGCCGGCTGTTCCACCATCATGGCGCTGTCCGGCCGGCATGCCGATGGCAGCACCTGGGTGGTGACGGAATCCATCGCCAGCGCGGCCGGCGCCTCGGCGCAGGGGCCTGGGGTGCACGGCATCTCCACCGACATCAGCAACACCATGAATATGCCGACCGAAGCGATGGAGACCGATGCGCCAGTGCGGGTGCACCATTACCGCATCCGCCGCGGCTCCGGCGGCGCCGGCCGGCACGCCGGCGGCTGCGGGATCGAGCGGGAATACGAGGTGCTGCGCGGCCCGCTCACCCTTACCTTCCGCGGCGAGCGGCACTACCACGCCGCGCGCGGCGTGGCGGGCGGCGGCGATGGCAAGCCGGCCGAGGCCTGGGTGCTCCGCGCCGATGGCCGGCGCGAGGAAGTCCGCTCCAAATTGACCACGATTCTGGACACCGGCGACCGGCTGCGGATGGGCACCGCCGGCGCCGCGGGATGGGGAGAGATGACATGAACCGACGGCAGTTCGCACCATTGCTGCTGGCCGCCTCCGCTGGGCGTGTGGCGGCGCAGGCCACGCGCACGGTCAGGGTCCAGGTCGGCTACGCCAGCGGCAGCTTCGACGCGACGGGGCGCATCGTGGCCGACGGGCTGCGCGAACGGCTGGGCGTCAGCGCGGTGGTCGAGAACCGCACCGGCGCCGGCGGGGCCATCGCCTCCGACTACGTGGCGAAGGCGCCGCCGGACGGGTCGGTCATCCTCATCGGCGGTGCCGGCACGCACGGCGTCACCCCGGCGGTGCGGCGCACTTTGCCCTTCGATGCGGGGCGGGACTTCACCGCCATCGCGCGGGTGGCAGAATTCCCCAATGCCATGGTGGTCTCGGCCGCCACGCCGGTCCGCACCGTGCAGGAATTCATCGCCTGGGCGCGGCAGCAGCCCGGCGGGATCAATTTCGGCTCCTCCGGCACCGGCACTTCCATCCATCTGACGGGCGAGCTGTTCCGGCTGCGCACGGGCCTGGAGATGACCCATGTGCCCTATCGAGGTAGCGCGGCGGCGGTGCTGGATCTGCTGGGGGGGCGGATCCAGGTCATCTTCGACAACCTGCCAAACGTCTTCGGCGGCATCCAGTCCGGCGCGCTGCGTGTGCTCGCCGTCACCGCGGCGGAGCGGGTGCCGACGCTGCCGGCGGTGCCGACCATGGCGGAGGCGGGGATGCCGGACTTCGTGGTATCCAGCTGGGTCGGCGTGTTCGGGCCGGCGGGGATGGAGGCCGCGATGGTGCGGCAACTCTCGGCGGCGGTGGTGGAAACCGTGCGCACCGAGCCGGGCCGCACGCGCATCGCGAACCTGGGCGGCACCCCGTCGCCGACAGGCCCGGAGGAGTTCGACGCGATGTGGCGCGCCGACATGCGGCGTTGGGCCGAGGTGGTGCGGGCCGCACGGATCGAGGTGGACGACTGAGCCCGGGGGCCGCGACGACGCTTCCCATGGCCGACAGGAACCACGCATGATGGAGGCGGCCCGCGCCGCGCCGCGACGCCATCTGGAGACATTGCAGTGACGGACCCTGAACGACCCGCGGATGGAGCGACCCTCGACCACTCCGGATCTGCGAACGACCATTCCCCGGGGCACGCGCGCAACATCATCCTCCTCTCCGACGGGACCGGAAACAGCGCCTCCAGCCTGTTCAAGACGAACGTTCGGCGCGTTTATGACGCGCTCGACCTTACCGACCCCGCCGACCCGATCCTGCCGCGCCAGTTCGCCTACTACGACGACGGCGTGGGAACCTCGGGCTTCAGGCCACTCGCCATTCTGGGTGGCGCTTTTGGCTGGGGGCTGAAGCGCAACGTACTCGACCTCTACACCTTCCTTTGCCGTACCTGGCGGCCCGGTGACCGCATCTACGGCTTCGGGTTCAGCCGCGGCGCTTTCACCATCCGGGTGGTGAACGGGCTGATCATGCATCAGGGAATCATCCCGTACGACGGGGACGAAGCGAAGCTGCAGCGCAATGCGCGCGCCGCCTACCGCGCCTATCGACGGGCGCGTTACTCGAACCTGAACCCGCTCATCCCGCTGGGCCGTGCGGCGCGCGACGTCCTCGCTGGAGCATGGAACAGACTGTGGCATCGTGATTCGTACAACCTGGCCGACAACCGGGGCCGGCCTGAAGCAAGCGCGAACGGCCGCGGCGCGCGCACGGCGCCCGACCAGCTACCATCGCATGACCGGCCGGTCGAGGTGGAGATGCTCGGCCTTTGGGACACGGTGGACGCCTACGGGCTGCCGATCGAGGAGTTGACCCGGGCCGTGGACCTCGTGCTCTGGCCCCTCACCATGCCGGACGGTGATCTCGACCCGCGCGTGCAACGGGCCTGCCACGCGCTTTGCCTCGACGATGAGCGGCGCACATTCCATCCCCGTCTGTGGAACGAGCAGCCGCGCCGGACCGCCGCCGGAAGTTGGGGAGGGGTGGAGGGCGGGAACACCGGTACGCGCCATATCCGAGAGGAGCGTATCAGCCAGGTCTGGTTCGCCGGCGTCCACGCGGATGTCGGCGGGGGCTACGCGGATGACAGCCTGTCCTATGTCTCGCTCGGCTGGATGATCCGGGAGGCGGAGAGCCGGAAGCTGCGCTTTTCCGCGCCTACCCGCGATCGCATGCTCGCATTGGCGGACGAGAACGGCCCGATCCATGATTCCCGGCGCGGCCTGGCCAGCTACTACCGCTACCAACCACGTGACGTCGGCCGCCTGTCGGCCGGCCGGGCGCCGCCCTGGTTCAGGTTCACCGGCTGGCTGCGGAGCAAACTGCGCCGTGATCGTCTTGTCCACGTGCCGCGCCCCAAGATTCATGAGAGCGTCTTTCGCCGCGTTCGCGTCGGTCAGGACGGCTACGCGCCCATCAGCCTTCCCGGGGCATTCGCCGTCGCGAGGTTGAATGGCGACATCGTCGATGGCGAAGCGTTCCTCGCGTCGGAGGACACCGGTGCGCCCGGCTCCCCGGCTTCCCCCGCGCCGCGGGCGAAGCTGCCGGGCCTCTACGCGCACCGGGAGTACGCCTGGAACTGGGTGTGGCGCCGCCGGGTCGTTTATTTCGTGACGCTGTTCACCACGCTTGGCCTGTTCGCCATGCCGCTCTACCTCGGTGCCGAGGCGGACGCGGCCTGCCTTGACGGGGGCTTTTGCATCCTGTCGCCGCCCATCGCGCTGTTGGCGGCGCTGCTGCCAGGCACGGCGTCCTTCTGGGTCGCGAGCTTCACCTCGCACCCCCTGGCCTTCCTGTCGTTCGTCGTCGCCATCGGCCTCCTCGTCATGCGGGGGCGGGCGCTGGATCGCCGTGTCGGCGACGAGATGCGCCGTGCCTGGTTTGCCGTTCCCGGCCTCGCGCCGCGGACCGGCGTGCCCCCCGTGGCGCCAAAACGCCCCGGACCGTTGAATCGTGCCGTCGAGTGGCTACGGACCCGCCGCCTCTACCTTTTGGCGTGGCGTGCGATGGCGGGCTACGTGCTGCCGGTCGCCGCAATGCTCGTGGCCGCCTATCTTGGCCTCGCGGCCGTCAACCACGTCGCGTATGCCTCGCGTGAGGCCTGGTTCGAACTCTGTGCCAGTCCCAGCATGCCGGTCCCGGTGGTGGTGGGGGAGGTGCAGGCCGCGAGGCCTATCCTGACGCGCGAGCCGTGCAACGCCACCGGCCTCCAGCTGGAAGCTGGCGCGACCTACGCACTTCGCATCACCATTCCGTCGGAACCGGTGGAGATCTGGCGCGATGCTTCGCTGCCCGCAGGGCCGAACGGGATCCGGTCTGACGACCTTCCCGGCGTCATGGGCGTCTTCGTGCCGATGCGGCGGCACCTCGCCCATAACTGGTTCCGCCTCATGGCCCGGGTCGGCGCGGGGGGGAACGATACCTACGCGCTGCACTGGAATCTCGTCTCGCCCGACGGTCAACCGCAGACCTATCAGGCCAAGTTGACCGCCCGCGGCGACGGGGAGCTCTTCCTTTACGTCAACGATGCGGGGATCGTGGTCGACGCGTCCGCTTTTTACACCAACAACCATGGCTCGGCCGTTTTGCAGGTCCGGCGGCTTTCGCGTCGCTACCCGCCCGCGGCCAGTCCAGGCATCGACCGGCGCGGTCCAGCCCGGCCGCCCGTCTGAGCGGGGCGGCCGCCCCGCAAGCACGGGCCAGGTCCGCGGCGGGCCAGCCCGCTTTTTTCTGGGACACCCCACTCCGACACTGCTACGCTTTGGATGCATTTGCGACGGGGGGCATGCCTGGCGAC
>CAXTJY010000070.1:4059-11090 GCA_964244395.1 uncultured Rhodovarius sp. | reverse complement strand
CGGGGGCTGCCCCGCCAGCTCCAGCAACCTGGCATGGCTGCCGGGGTCCAGTGCCACGCCGTGGGCCAGCGAATCGCGCCGCGCCGCGTGCCGCCGCTCGCCAGGCAGGCGTTCTGCCCCCGCTTCGGCCAGTGCGCCGCACAGCGCCGCCATGCGGACGACGAACTCCGGCGCCGGGCGGCCGGGGTCGATCACCATCAGGAAGTGTCCGCCCAGCGAGGTGGTGGCGGTGCCCGCCGGCGAGGCATCCTCGAACCCGAAGGGTCCGCCAGTCAGGGCCGCCGCCAGAACCTCCACCATCACCGCCAACGACGCACCCTTGGGCCCGCCAAAAGGCTGCAGCGCGCCGCCTTCCAGGATGGCCTGCGGCGACGTGGTCGGCTGGCCTGCCGCATCATACCCCACGCCCAGCGGCACCTCGTGCCCGCGCGCGGCGGCCAGCAGCACATCCCCCTGCGAGACGACGGAGGAGGACTGGTCCCACACCAATGGCGGCGCGCCGGACCGAGGCGCGGCGAAGGCCATGGCGTTCGTGCCGGTCACCGGCCGCCCGCCGCTCCACCCCGCCATGCGCCGCTTGGAATTCACGCAGGCAAAGGCGATGAAGCCCTGTTCGGCGAAGGGCTCGACATCCGGCCACAGCGCCGAGAAATGATGCGAATTGCGGGTCAGCAGCAGCGCCACCCCGGCCTGCCGCGCCATCGCCATCACTCGCTCCCGCTGCTCCGCGATCACCGGCTGCACGAAGCCGCGGCGGCCATCCACCACCAGCGTCGCCGCCGCCTCGCTGACCACCGCCGGCTCCGCCTGCCCGTCCACCCAGCCCACCCGCAGCGAGTTCACCAGCGCCGGCAGGCGCAGCAGGCCGTGCCCCTTCACCCCATCCCGCTCGCAGCCCGCCAGCCCCGCCGCAACCGGCCCGGCCTGCGCCGGCGCCATACCGGCGCGCATCAGCGCCGCGGCGACCAGCCGCTCCAGCTCGCCGACGGGCAGCCGCAGCGTCACCGGTTCGGCGGCGCGTACAGGATGCCGCCCTGGGTGTAGAGCCGGTTCAGCCCACGTTCGAGCTGCAATGCCGAGGCCGGGCCGAGATGGCGATCGAAGATTTCGCCGTAGTTTCCCACCGCCTCGACCAGCCGCAGGCCGTAATCCGCCGGCGCGCCCAGCATCGGCCCCAGCCCGCCGTCGGCGCCCAGCAGGCGGCGGATGTTGGGGTCGGTGGAGCGCAGCATCTCCCGCGCATTGGCCCGGGTGATGCCCAGCTCCTCGGCGTTCACCAGGGTGAAAAAGGACCAGGCCACCATGTCGAAAAAGCGGTCGTCGCCATGCCGCACCGTCAGGCCCAGCGGCTCCTTCGACAGGCGCTCGGGCAGGATGACGTGCTCCGCCGGGTTGGCCAGCGTGGTGCGCTGGGCGGAGAGGATCGTGCTGTCATAGGTGATGGCGTCGCAGCGGCCGGCGCCATAGGCCTGCGTCAGCTCGACGCGGGATTCGATCACCACCGGCGTGAAGCGCAGGTTCCGGCCGCGGAACCAGTCCGCCAGGTTCAGCTCGGTGGTGGTGCCGGGCGGCACGCAAATGGTCGCGCCATCCAGTTGCGCGGCGCTGCTGATGTTGGCGGAGCGGCGCACCATCAGCCCCTGGCCGTCGTAGAAGACGGTGGCCGGGAAGTTGAAGCCGAGCTGGATGTCGCGCTGCATCGTCCAGGTGGTGGAGTTGGTCATCACGTCGATCTCGCCCGATTGCAGCGCCGGGAAGCGCGCCTGGGTGGAGAGCGGCACGATGCTGATGCGTGCGGGGTCGCCCAGCACCATCACGGCGATGGCGCGGCACAGGTCGATGTTGAAGCCCTGCCACTCGCCACGGCTGTCGGGCGCGCCGAAGCCGGGGTTGGAAGGGCCTTGGACGCCACAACGTAACGTGCCGCGCTGTCGCACCGCTTCCACCGTGTTGGGCGCCTGGGCCAAGGCCGGCAGCGCCAATAGCAGCGCCGCCGCAATCCATCGGGTGAACATCATCGTCTCTCCTGTTCGGTTACAGCACGCCCTTGCTCTCGCCGTCGCGCAGCTCCGCCATCAAGGCGGGGTCGTCGTAGCGTTGGAGCGTGAAAAGGTCGGCATAGGCCGGCCGCGGCGCATCCTGCATCCAGGCCGCGCAGAGCGACCCGGTGCCGGCGGCCGCCATGGTGCCGAAGCCCGACAGCGCGCCGGCCATGAAGACGCCCGGGGTGCGGGCGGGGCCGATCAGCGGCCAGTTCTCCGGCGTCATCGGATAGTAGCCGCCGTAATGGCGCGCGCCGCGCGGCAGCCGGCCGAGATAGGCCTTCAGCGAGGGGTTGAGGCGCGAGGCGCCGCGCAGCACGACATCGGGGAAGTTCGGGTCCACCGGCGGCGGCTCGGCATGCGGGTCGGAGGGGGTGCGGCTGTAGGCCCAGCCCAGCTTCAGCCAGGTGCCGCCATCGCCGCCCTCCGGCCGGCAATGGATCGCGCCGGGCATCGGCTGGGCCAGCTGGGCCGTGGTGGGGTCCGACAACAGGATCTCCCGCTCCTCCTCCGTCCAGTCCAGCACCTGGCCGTCGAGGTCGATGGTGAAGGGCATGTCGCGCGGGATGGCGCGTTCGCGATCCTCGAAGGCGATCTTCTGCTGGAAGACATTCTGCAGCGGCACATCCTCGCCCAGCATCGCCGCCACCTCACCGAAGAAGGGACCGGCGGCGTTGACGATGCGGTCGGCACGCAACGTATCACCATCCGCGAAGCGCAGGGCGAAAGGCGCCGCACCGTCGATGCCCACCAGTTTCGCGCGCAGCAGCCTGCCGCCGGCGGCACGAATGTGTTCCAGCATCCAGGCGCCCATCTGCTGGCCGCTGATGTCGCCGGCGCGCCGGATGTGCAGCACCGTGGCCACGTCATCCGCCCAGGAGGGAAAGGTTCGGTGGATCAGGTCGGGGTTGGTCAGCACATCCACCCCGTCCGGCGCGGATTGCCAGTCGGAAGAGAGCGGGGGCTGGTAGCCGCTGCCCTGCGCCGTGTCGTGGAAGCGGATGCGGCTGTCGGCGCCCGCGCCGTAGCCGCGCCGCAACTCGGCGAAGAGGTCTTCCGGCTGCTGCCGCCGCGTCACCAGCGCGTAGCCGCGGCGCGTCATGCGCAGCCGGTTATCGCTTGCGCGGGCGATCTCCTCCATCAGAGTGATGGAATCGTCGGTGAACTCGCGCATCACCGGATGCGGCCACCAGTTGCGGTAATTCTCGCCGGACTGGGCGGAGGTCAGCGCCATCGGGTCGCCTGCATCGATCAGCACCAGGCGCGTCACGCCGTGCCGCGCCATCAGGTAGTGCGCCACGGCGATGCCGACATTGCCGGCGCCGATCACTGCCACCTCCACGGAGCCACTCATGTCATCGCCACCCTTTTCGTATCCAATCCTATGAGTATTGCATAATAAGAGGCAACCCCTAGTCTCAGCCTAGGAAGCGGAGAGAAGGCGGATGACGGGCAGTACCGACGTGGTCGTGGTGGGCGGCGGCGCCATCGGCTGTGCCGTGGCCTGCTTCCTGCGCATGCGCGCCAGCCCGCCCGAGGTCACCGTCATCGAGCGCGATCCCAGCTACGCCCTGGCCTCCACCCCACGCGCGTCGGGTGGGGTGCGGCGGCAGTTCTCCTGCCCCGAGAACATCCAGCTTTCCAACTTCTCCATCCCCTTCTACGCCGGCTTCGCCGAGGCGATGGCGGTAGATGGCGAGCCCGCCGAGATCAACTTCCGCCAGGGCGGCTACCTGTTCATCGTCGATGGCCGCGGCACCCGGCTGCTGGCAGAGAACGCCCGCGTGCAGCGCGCCCATGGCGTGCGGGTGGACATGCTGGACCGCACGGCGCTCAGGCAGCGCTTCCCTTCCATGTTCGTGGATGATCTGGAACTGGCGGTGCACACGCCCGACGATGCGTGGCTGGACCCGCATTCCGTGCAGCAGGGTTTTCGGCGCAAGGCACGCGCCCTGGGCGCGCGATTCCTGGCCGAGGAGCTGGTGGGCATCGAGGGCGCCGGCAAACAGGTCCGCCTGGCCTCCGGCGCCGCCATCGCCACCGACTGGGTCGTCAACGCCGCCGGCGCCTGGGCGGACCAGATCTGCGCCATGGTTGGCATGCAAAGCCCGATCCGCCCGATGCGCCGCTTCGAGCACTATTTCGAATGCGAGACCGCCATCGAACCGCTGCCCTATGTGAAGGACCTCGACCGCCTGGCCTTCCGGCCGGAGGGCCGCGGCTACACCGGCGGCAAGCCCCATGGCGACGAACCGCGCGGCTTCAATTTCGAGGTGGACCACCGCTATTTCGAGGACGTCGTCTGGCCCGCTTTGGCGCACCGCTTCCCGGCCTTCGAGCGCACCCGCGAGAAGAGCGTGATGGCCGGCCTTTACGATCAGAACGATTTCGACGGCAACGCCATCGTCGGCCCCTGGCCGGAATGCCCGAATTTTCTGATGGCGGCCGGCTTTTCCGGCCACGGCCTGATGCACGCGCCCGGCATCGGCCGCGCCATCGCCGAGCTGATCATGGCTGGCGGGTTCCGCACGATCGATCTCGCGCGGTTGGGCTGGGGCCGCGTGGCGCGTGGCGAGCCCTATCGCGAACGCGGCATCCTCTGAACCGCGGGCGGGAGAGCCAGATGGCCGCAGCCGGGACTCGGAACGGACCGGGCTTCACCACCGAGGCGCTGGCCACCGCGCTGCGGGAAGATATCGCACGGGGCCGGCTCTCCCCCGGCGAGCCGCTGCGGCAGGAGGAGCTGGCGCTGCGCTTCGGAACCAGCCGCATTCCGGTTCGCGAGGCGTTGCGGACGCTGCAGGCGGAGGGGCTGATCGCCTATTCGCCGAACCGGGGCGCCACGGTCGCCATCGTTTCCGACGCCGAAATCCAGGAAATGCTGGAGGTGCGTATCGCGCTGGAAAGCCATGCGCTGCGCTTGGCCGTCCCCCTTGCGGCCGAGGCCGACATCGCCGCCGCGCGTGGCATCCTGGCCGAGTATGACCTGGCGCCCTCCCCCGAAAGCTGGGCGACGATGAACTGGCGCTTCCACTGGGCGCTTTACCTGCCCTGCGACTGCCGCCGCCTGCTCGACGCCATCGAGCGCAACTTCAAGCATTTCAGCATGGCGGCGCGCACCAAGATCTCGGCACTGGCGGGCAAGGACCGGCCGCAGCGCGAGCACCACAGGCTGCTCGAACTGGTGCAGCTCGGCCGCACCGAGAATGCGGTGGCGCTGCTCATCGACCACATCCGCGATACCCAGCGCTCCATCCGCGCCGCCGGGCGGGCGCGGTAGAGCGCCTGCTGCGAGCCCCACCACAGTGAGGGCACATGTCGAAAGTGGCGATTGTTGACACTTCGCGGGGCGGCTGACAGCGTCCCCTCCTGATCGGACGTCGCGCCCACGCAGGATCGACGCCGCCGGAGGATCGTTCAGCATGCCATCTCTTCCCGTGAGCCGACGTGTCGGAGGCGTGCTGGCCACCCTTTCCGTGCTCGGCGACCGCGCAGATGCCCAGCCATCGGACTTCCCGAACCGCCCCGTGCGGATCGTCGTCCCGTCTCCAGCAGGTGGTCCGACCGACGCCATCGCGCGCCTCGTGGCGCCCGGGGTGGCCGAGGGCTGGGCGCAACCGGCCGTCGTCGACAATCGCGTCGGTGGCACGGGCGCGGTGGGCTGCCAGCTCGTCGCGCGTTCGGCGCCGGACGGGCACACGCTGCTCGTCAATGCCAGCATGCACGCCATCATCCCCAGCATCATGCCCAACCTGCCCTACAATGTGGGCACCGACTTCACCCCGATCGCGCTGCTGGCGATCGGGCCTTACGTACTGGTCGCCCACCCCTCGGTGCCGGCGCGCACGCTGGCCGATGTCATCGCGCTGGCAAGGGCGCGGCCGGGCGGGCTCAACTATGCTTCGCCAGGCAGCGGCACGGGCAATCACTTCGCCACCGAGCTGCTCAAGGCCATGGCGGGCATCGACATCGTGCACGTGCCCTATCCGGGCGCGGCGCAGGCCACGACGGACACCGTCGGCGGTCAGGTGCAGCTGATGCTCAACAACATGATCTCCGCGGTGCCGCATATCGAGGCCGGCCGCCTGCGCGCCATCGCGGTGACGAGCGCGCAGCGTTCCCCCGCGCTGCCCGACGTGCCGACCTTCGCCGAGACGCTGCCCGGTTTCGAGGCGACCACCTGGTACGGCATGTTCGGCCCCGCCGGCTTGCCGGACGCACTGACCAACGACCTCAACCGCCGCGCCACCGCCGCGATGCGGACCGATGCGATGAAGTCACGGCTGGCCGCGCTCGGCGTGGAGCCGGGCCGCGACACGCCGCAGGAGTTCGGCCGCTTCGTGGCCGGCGAGACGCAGAAGTGGGCGCGGGTCGCGCGCGTCTCCGGCGCCCGGGCGGATTGAAGCCATGCACGCCCGCCGTACCCTCCTCGCGGGAGCCGCAGCGCTCGCTTCCACCCCCGCCCCGGCGCAGCCGCGCTGGCCCACGCGCCCGGTGCGCCTCATCGTGCCCTTCCCAGGGGGCGGGCCGGCCGACATTTGCGCCCGTGTCCTTGGCGAGCGTCTGACCCATGTCTGGGGCCAACCCGTCGTGACGGAAAATCGCCCCGGTGCGGGCGGCAATATCGGCGCCGACCTCGTCGCCAAGGCTGCGCCGGATGGGCACACGATCCTCATCGCGGCGCTCTCGCTCGTCACCGCGCCCTTCCTGGTGCCGAGCCTGAGCTTCGATCCGCTGCGCGACTTCGCCCCGGTGGTCGAAGTCTTCGACTATCCCATGGTGATCGCCGTGCATCCCTCGGTCCCCGTGCACAACGTGGCTGAATTGATCGACTACGCCCGCCGCCACCCGGGCGAGGTCACCTACAGCTCCTCCGGCGTCGGCAATACGGGCCATCTGGCGCCGGCGCTGCTGGCCCGTCTGGCCGGCGTCGAGATGACGCATGTGCCCTTCCCCGGCGCGGCGCAGGCGCAGACGGCGCTCATCGCC
>CAXTJY010000070.1:3687-4049 GCA_964244395.1 uncultured Rhodovarius sp. | reverse complement strand
ATCGCCGGGCAGGTCACCATGGCGTTCAACAACCCGCTGCAGACCATCCCTGGCCTGCGCGCGGGCCAATACCGGGCGATCGGCGTGACCGGCGACACCCGCTGGCGCGACCTGCCGGACGTGCCGACCGTGGCCGAGCAGGGGTTCGCGGGCTTCCGCGCCAGCTCCTGGATGGGCTTCCTGGCGCCGGCCGCCACGCCCGACGCCGTCACCGCGCAGATCGAGCGCGACGCGCGCGCCGTGATCGCCGAGCGTGAGGTCACCGCGCGCCTGCTGGCGGCGGGCTTCGAGATTCGCAACCGCGGCCGCGCCGATTTCCGCCGGCAGATGGAGGCCGACAGCGCCCTCTGGGGCGGCTTCAT
>CAXTJY010000070.1:0-3677 GCA_964244395.1 uncultured Rhodovarius sp. | reverse complement strand
CATCCGGGATGCCGGGATCCGAATGGAATGAGCATGCCCCACCCATCGCGCCGCCACCTCGTGGCAGGCGCCGCCCTCGTCTCGACACCCGCTTGGGCCCAGCCACGTTTCCCCACACGCCCCGTGCGCATCATCGCCGCTTCGGCGCCCGGCGGGCCGTCCGACGTCTGCGCCCGGGTGCTGGCCGACCGCCTGGGCGCCCTCTGGGGCCAGCCGGTCGTCGTCGAGAACCGGGCCGGCGCCGGCGGGAATATCGGCGCGGACCTGGTCGCCAAGGCCGCGCCGGACGGGCTGACCCTGCTGGTGGCGGCCTCCAGCATCATCGCCGCGCCCTTCCTGGTGCGGAACCTCAGCTATGACCCGCTGCGCGACCTCGCCCCGGTGGCCGAGGTGGTGGACTACCCGATGGTGGTGCTGGTGCATCCCTCGGTGCCGGCGCGCAACCTGGCCGAACTCGTGGCCCTGGCGCGCGCCAATCCGGGCGACATCACCTACAGCTCGGCCGGCGTCGGCAATACCAGCCATCTGGCACCGGCGCTCTTCGCGCACATCGCCGGCGTCGATATGACGCATGTGCCCTTCGCGGGCGCCGGCCCCTCGCAGATGGCCATCCTCGCGGGACAGGTGAAGAGCAGCTTCAACAATCCGGGCAACTCGGTGCCCTCGATCCGCGCCGGCCAACTGCGCGCGCTGGCCGTCACGGGCAGCACGCGCTGGCGCGAGCTGCCGGAGGTGCCGACCGTGGCCGAGCAGGGGTTTCCCGGCTTCGAGGCCATCTCCTGGATCGGGTTGCTGGCGCCGAAGGAGACGCCCGAGCCGATCCTCGCGCAGCTCGAGCGCGACTCACTCGCCGCGCTGCGCGACCCGGATGCGCGTGCGCGCCTGCAGGGCGCCGGTTACGAGATGCGTGATCGGGGCCGCGCCGAGTTCGGGCGGGTGATGGAGGCCGATACCGCACTCTGGGGCGGCTTCATCCGCCAGGCGCAGATCCGGCAGGAATGAGCATGACCGACAGCTTCCTCCGCGACCTGCCGATCGTCGATCCGCACCAGCATTTCTGGGATCTGCGGGCGAATGCGGCGCAGTATCCGCACTGGTCCAGCAAGCCGGCGCCTTTCCGCTACGGCAGCACCGAGAAGTTGTTGGGCAGGAGTTATTTGCCCGCCGACTACCGGCGCGACACAGCGGACCACAATGTGGTCGCCACCGTGCATGTGCAGTCGGGCTGGGCCGGCAACCCGATCGGCGAGGTGCGATGGCTGAAGGAACTGCGCGAGCGGGAGGGGCTGCCCAGTGTGGCGCTCGGCCAGGCCACCCTGCACCGCGCCGATGCGGCGGAGACCATCGCCGAGCTGGCCGGTTTCGACTTCCTGCGCGGCATCCGAACCAAGCCGACGCAGCAAGAGGACACCTTCGACGACACGCGCGGCAGGCCGGGCTCGATGGACGATCCGGCCTGGCGCCGTGGCTTCGCGGCACTCGGCCAGCACGGCTTCATCTGCGAGGTGCAGGTGCCCTGGTGGGACCTGCCGGCCATGGCGGATGCGGCGCGGGACCACCCCGGGATCCCCTTCGTGCTGAACCACACCGGCCTTCCCGCGGACCGGTCGCGGGAAGGTCTGGCCGGCTGGCGCAAGGCCTTGGGCCTGCTGGCGCCTTATCCGGACGTCCGGTTGAAGCTATCGGGCATCGGCCTGAAGCCGGGCATCTGGCCCGAGGCGGAGAACGGCGTGATCGTCCGCGACGCCATCGCCATCCTGGGCTGGGAGCGTTGCATGTTCGCCAGCAACTTCCCGGTGGACAGCCTGGTGGCGAGCTTCGACACCATCTACACCGGCTTCAAGCGCGCCGTCGCCGACCTGCCGCGCGAGCAGATCCGCGCGCTGTTCCACGACAACGCAAAGGCGCTCTACCGGATCGGCTGAACGGGATGGCCTGACACCAACGGCCCCTGCTCATGCGTCGAGGCTCCAGCGGCCGCGCTCCACGGTCGAGAAGAAGCTCTGCACTTCGCGGTTGAACGCCGCGGGCTCCTCCAGGTTGATGGCATGGCCGGTGCGCGGCTGCATCCACAGCCCGCAATGCGGAATGGTGCGCTTGAGGAAGCAATTCGGCTCGATGCAGGGCCAGTCCTCGTCGCCCAGGGCGAGCAGCGTCGGCACCATCATGGTCTTCAGCTCGGCCTCCCAGGCGTAAACCGGGTCGCGCGCGCCCTGGTAGTATTGCTGCGTCAGCGCCGAGCCCTCCGGAGAATGCTCGCGCAGGTGCTGCACGAAGTCGGCCCAGCCGCGTGGGTCCTTCTTCTTCAGCTGAACGCGCGTCGGGCTATGGCCGGACTCCAGCGCCAGCTCATGCCAGCCCTGGGTGCGGATCGCATCCGCACGCACCGCCTGCGCGGCGCGCCAGGCATCGAGCTCCGCGAGGTTCGAGCCGGTGCCGACGCCCGCGACCACCAGCGCCGTCGCCATCTGCGGGTAGCGGATGCCGAAGAGCAGCGTGGCGAAGGCGCCCATCGAGAGGCCCACCACATGCGCCTTGGGAAGGTCGAGATGGCGCATCACCGCGGCGATGTCGGCCGCGGCGAATTCCTGGCCGTAGAGCTTCGGGTCGCTCGGCACCTCCGAGGGGGTGTAGCCGCGCGCGACGAAGGTGATGCAGCGATACTCGCGCGAGAAGAATCGCACCTGCTGCTCCCACTCCCGATGGTCCGAGCCGTATTCGTGCACGAAGACGATGGGATGGCCCTCGCCCGTCTCCTCGTAATGAAGCCGGGCGCCTTCGGCCTGGGCGTAGGGCATGTGGTGTCCTCCTTCAGTTCATCGGAACATTGGCGGCGCGGATGACGTCCGCATAGCGAGCGCCCTCCTCCGTCACCATGCGGGCAAACTCCTCGGCGCTGCTGGCGACGACGATGATGCCGAGCTCGCGCAGCCGGCCGCCGATGGCAGGCTGGCGCACCGCGGCACGGAAGGCCGCGGTCAGCTTCGCGCGCACGGGCGCCGCCACCTCCACGCCGGTCGCGACGCCGAAATCCGAACTGGCCGGCACGTCGCCGTAGCCGAGCTCGGCCAGGGTCGGCACCTCCGGCAACCATTCCACGCGCTGCGTGTAGCCGACGGCGAGCGGCCGCATCCGGTTTTCGCGGATGAAGGGGATGGCCTCGGCCAGGGTCGGGAACATGGTCTGCAGTCGGCCGGCCAGCAGGTCGGTGATGGCCGGCGCATTGCCGCGATAGGGCACGTGAACCAGGCTGATTCCCGCGCGCAGGGCCAGCATCTCGGTGCCCAGATGAAGCGTGGTGCCGATGCCGCTGGTGCCATAGGACCACTCGCCCGGGCGCTTCTTCGCCTCTGCGATGAATTCGGCCAGGCTGTGCACCGGCAGCTGCGAGGGCACGACCATGACATGCGGCGCGATGGTGAGGCGCGTCAGCGGCGCGAAGTCCGTCATGCGAAACGGCAGGTTGCGGGTGAGCAACGGCACCACCGGCCAGCTCGCACCGGTGAACATCAGCGTGTAGCCATCGGGCGCGGCGCGAGCGATCTCCGCCATGGCGACGGCCCCCGTGCCGCCGGTTCGGTTCTCGACGATGACCTGCTGGCCCAGCTCGGTGGACGCGCCAGGGGCCACCAGCCGCGCCACCAGGTCCATAGGACCGCCGGCGGCGAAGGGCACCA
>CAXTJY010000069.1:9219-11190 GCA_964244395.1 uncultured Rhodovarius sp. | reverse complement strand
CCGGTGGGGGTGCAGATCCTCAGCCTGATCATGCGCAACCCGGCGCTGCTGAAGCGCATCGCCACCATCCTGGGCGCCGCGCCACCCTTCGCCGACCACCTCGCGCATTTCCCCGCCGCATTCGAGGGACTGCTGAGCCACGACCCGGCCGGCCCACTGCCGATCGCCGCACGGGTGAAGGAAGCGCGGCATCTGGAGGAGGCGCTGGACGCGGTCCGGCGGTTGGCGACGGAACGGCGATTCGAGATCGATGCCGCCCTGCTGGAATGCCGGCTGGATGCGGATGCGGCGGGGCGGTTGCGGTCCAGCCTGGCGGAGGTGGTGATGGATGCGGTGATCCCGCGCGTCACCACCGAATTCGCCGAACGCTTCGGCCGGGTGGCCGGCGGCGCGCTGGCGGTGCTGGCGCTGGGCAAGCTGGGCGGGCAGGAGATGCTTCCCGGCAGCGACCTCGACCTGGTGCTGCTGTACGACCATGCGCCGGATGCGGAGGCCAGCGCCGGCGGCGCCCGCTCCCTGGCGCCGAGCGACTATTTCATCCGGCTGTCGCACCAGTTGGTGGCGGCGCTGTCCTCGCCGGGCGCGGAGGGGGCGCTGTTCACCGTGGATATGCGGCTGCGGCCTACCGGCAATAAGGGGCCGGTGGCGACGCGGCTGTCGAGCTTCGACCGTTACCAGGCCGAGCAGGCCTGGAGCTGGGAACGGATGGCGCTGATGCGGGCGCGGGTGGTGGCGGGGCCGGCCGCCTTCCGCCGCCGCGTGGCATCGGTGCTGCGGACGGCGCAGCTGCGACCGCTGCCGCCCGGCCGCGCCCTGGCCGATGCGGCGGCCATGCGCACCCGCCTGCTGCGCGAGCTGCCGCCGGACGGACCGTGGGACCTCAAGGCGATGCCCGGCGGCATGATCGAGGTCGAATTCATCGCTCAGGCGCTGCTGCTGGAGCACGCGCCGCGCCGGCCCGACCTGCTGCGCGCCAACACCAGCGCCGCGCTCGCCGTGCTGGGCGAGGCTGGCCTGCTGCCGGAGGCGGCGGTGCTGATCCGGGCCGAGCGGCTTTGGCGCACGCTGGTCGGCCTGCGCCGGCTGATGCTGGCCCGGCCGCTGGACGGCGAGGTCTCGCCTACAGCGGAGGCCGTGTTACTGCGCGGCGCCGGCGAGGCGCTGGGCGAACGGCCGGTTGACGGAAACGCCTTACGGCAACAGATCACCGAGCATTCCGAGGCGGTGCAAGCCGCCTTCGCGCGCCACATTCAGCAGGAGATACCATGAGCGAACTCAGCCCCGGCGACGCGGCGCCCGCCTTCAGCATGGCAGCGAGCGGTGGGCGGGACGTGTCCTCCGCCGCGCTGAAGGGGCAGCCTTACCTGCTGTACTTCTATCCCAAGGCGGACACGCCGGGCTGCACCAAGCAGGCCTGCGGTATCCAGGAGGCGCTGCCGGCCCTGGGCAAGCTGAAGCTGACGGTGATCGGCGTCTCGCGCGATCCGATGCCGCCGATCGACAAATTCGCGAAGAAATTCAACCTGGAATTCCCGCTGGCCAGCGACCCGGCGCATGCGGTGGCGGAGGCCTATGGCGTTTGGGTGCAGAAATCCATGTACGGCAAGACGTATATGGGAATGGAGCGCTCCAGCTTCCTGGTCGGCGCCGATGGGCTGATCAAGCAGGTCTGGCGCAAGGTGAAGCCGGAGCTGCACACCGCCGCGGTGCTGGAGGCGGCGAAGGGGCTTTAGCCGAACGGCTTCTGCGCCCGTTCGAGCAGGCGGGAAAAGAAGCCGGGCTTCTTCGGCGGCGCGGGGTCCGGCGTGCGGCTGGCCGTGGCTTCCTCGCGGGCGCGCTTTTCTTTTTGTGCCAGCCATTTCTCCAGGCTCATGCCAGCCTTCTTGGCGCGCTTGGCTTCATAGGCGCGCTGGCCTTCGGTGAGTTTGCTCGCGTCCATCGGGGCTCTCCTGCGCCGCTTATGTGGCGCGG
>CAXTJY010000069.1:3188-9209 GCA_964244395.1 uncultured Rhodovarius sp. | reverse complement strand
GAGGTTCAGGATGTGGCCATGGAACCACGGGTAAAGTCGGAAATCTGGGTCAGCATGGCGCTTCGGCTGTCGAACTCGGCTGGCCGGCCAGCGGCGCGACTGCGGAAGGGCGATCCGGATAGCGGTGGCTTCCTGTGCGTGCTGCTGGGGCGGGGCGGGGCGGTCGTGCTGTCGCAGGCGCGGGACTCGGAAGGACGGCCGGCCTGGGTGCGCGGTACGGGCGAGGCGCCGGTCGATCAGGCGGCCGCGGATGCGTATGTCGAGCGGCAGGTGAAGCGCGACCCAGATTTGTGGGTGCTGGAGTTCGAGGCGCCGGACTACCTGCCGCCCTTTGAGGCACGGGTGATTTAAGCTGGCGGATTGCACGGCGCGACCCTCTTTTTGTGGCATGAGCACGATATCGGGACTGACCATTGAGCTGGATAATGGAACGCGTGCGGCGCTGACGAATTCCGCGCGAGAGATGGGCCGTGACGAAGGCTCTATCGTTCGGGAGGCGCTTGAATAGTTCGTCGCTCTCCAGGCGTGGAAGCGCGAGCATATCGAGGCGGCGATCGCCGCCACGGATGCCGGCGAGTTTGCCACTGACGAAGAGGTGGCCGCCTGTTTCGCTCGCAATGGCGCACGGGGCGATTGATTCGCGTCGGCTATTCCAGGAGGGCGCTGCGCGACATTGATCAGGCCTGTGACTGGACGCGCCGTGAACTTTCCGTTCAGCAAGGGGATGCCTTATCGCAAACGCTGCAGCAGGCGATCAATGGGCTTCACCTGTTTCCTGACCGGGGTCGGCGCGGACACGTCGCCGGCACGAGGGGAGTTGATTCTTGGGCCGCGTGCCGTTCTTCGTTGTGCACCGCTCGCTGCCGGGGGAGGTGCGGATATTGGCCGTTCTCCACCAGGCCCGCGCCTGGCCGCCGCGCTGACGCTACTTCGTCGCACCCTTCGCGATCGGCGCGATGAATTGCACCTCCGTATCCCACGGAAACAGGATCCACGTATCCTGGCTCACCTCGGTGATGAAGGTATCCACCAACGGCTTGCCCGCCGGCTTGGCGTAGATCGTCGCGAAATGCGCCCCCGGCAGCAGCTTGCGCACCACCTTGGACGTCGTGCCGGTATCCACCAGATCGTCGATGATCAACCAGCCGGTGCCGTCGCCGGCGGCCGCCGCGTCCTTCACGATGCGGGGCTCGCCGCGGCTTTCCTCGTCATAGGTCACCACGCTCACCGTCTCGATCACGCGGCATTCCAGTTCGCGTGCGATGATGGCGGCGGGGATCAGGCCGCCGCGGGTGATGGCGACGATGCCGCGCCACGGCCCGGCCTCCAGCAGACGCCAGGCCAGCGCCTTGCTGTCGCGATGCAGCTGATCCCAGGTGACGGTGAAGTAGCGCGGCGCCATCAGAACATCCTTCCGCCATTGGGGACGGCCTGGTCGGGGCTCAGCAGCACCACCGCGCCCGCCGCGTCGGGCATGCCGAGGACCAGGATCTCACTCATGAACTTGCCGATCTGCCGGGGTGGAAAATTGACCACGGCGGCGACCTGGCGGCCGATCAGGGTCTCGGGCTGGTAGTGGATGGTAAGCTGCGCCGACGTCTTCCGCACTCCGAGTTCGCCGCCGAAATCGACCCACAGCTTGATCGCTGGCTTGCGTGCCTCGGGGTAGGGTTGCGCGTCGATGATGGTGCCGACGCGGATGTCGACGCGCTCGAAATCATCCCAGGTGATCGTGCCCGTCATGATGCGCGCTTAGCGGCTGGCGCTTGTCCAGCAAAGAGGGGCGTGCGAACGGTTGCGCAACAGAAAGGTCCAGGACATGCGCGACTTTCACCTTCCCGGCCGCAGCCCGGTCATCGCCGCCCGCGGCATGGCCGCGACCTCCATGCCGGCGGCGACGTTGACCGCGCTGGATATCCTGCGCTCCGGCGGCAATGCCATGGACGCGGCCATCGCCGCCGTCGCCGTGCTGGGGGTGATCGAGCCGCAGAGCACCGGCATCGGTGGCGACTGCTTCTGCCTCTACGCCCCCGCCGGCACCGGCAAGGTGATCGCCATGAACGGTTCCGGCCGTGCCCCCTCGGCGGCGACGCCGGAAGCGCTGCGGGCACGGCAGGTCAGCACGCTGGAGCCGACCAGCCCGCACTCCGTCACCATCCCTGGCGCGGTCGGCGCGTGGGAGAAGCTGAACAAAGGCTATGGCCGCAAGGAGATGGCCGAGCTGCTGGAGCCCGCGGCGCGCTTCGCCGAAGGCTTCCACGTCCACGCCAAGGTGGCGACGGACTGGCACGACGCCGCACCCAAACTGGCGAAGACCCCGGCGGCCGCACGGCACTACCTGCCGAACGGTGTCGCGCCGAAGATGGGCGACAAGATTGCCTTCCCGGCTTTGGCAAAAACGCTGCGCGCCATCGGCAGGAATGGCGCATCGGCCTTTTATGAAGGCGCCGCAGCGGCCGACATGGTGAAGGCGCTGACCACGCTGGGCGGCCTTCACACCGAGGAGGATTTCGCCAACGGCCGGGACGCAGCCGAGTTCGTCACGCCGATCCGCCCGAAGTGGCGCGGGATGGATGTGTTCCAGTGCCCACCCAACGGCTCGGGCATGATCGTGCTGGAAATCCTGAACATCCTGTCCGGCTTCGAAACCCCGCCGCAGGGCCCGATGAGCACGGAGCGGCTGCACCGCCACATCGAGGCCGCCCGGCTGGCCTATCGCGACCGCGACGCCTTCCTCTGTGACCCCAGCTTTTTCGACGTGCCGGTGGAGAAGCTGCTCAGCCCGGAATACGGCGAGGCGATGCGGCGTTTCATCTCGGACGAGATCGCCATGCGCATCATGCCGCCGGCCGGCGAGAGCGACCTGAGCCGGCACAAGGACACGGTGTATCTCTGCGTGGTGGATGAGGACGGCAACGCCTGCTCCTTCATCAACAGCCTGTTTGAAAGCTTCGGCTCCGGCATCCTGGCGGAGGAGTCCGGCGTGATGCTGCAGAACCGCGGCTATGGCTTCCGGATGGAGGAGGGGCATCCCAACTGCATCGGCCCGAACAAGCGGCCGTTGCACACCATCATCCCCGGCATGGTGATGAAGGGCGACGAGTGCATCATGCCCTACGGCGTGATGGGCGGGCATTTCCAGCCGATGGGCCAGACGCTGTTCCTGTCCAACCACTTCGAATTCGGGATGGATGTGCAGGAGGCGATCGACGCGCCGCGGCTGTTCCCGCGCCTGGGCAAGGTGCAGGTGGAACGCGGCATCGGCGCCGACGTGATCGACCGGCTGAACCGCATGGGCCACGACTGCGAGCTGATCCCCAAGCCGCATGGCGGTGGCCAGGCCATCCTGATCGACCGCGAGCGCGGCTGTCTCATCGGCGGCAGCGAGCCGCGCAAGGATGGCTGCGCGATGGGTTATTGAGCCGCTCAATGTCCCCCGAATGCCGGCTGGCCTCGCTGAACTGGACGCTTCCGCCGCCCTCCCAGCCGGCCGGCAACTACGTGCCTGGAGTCCGCGTGGGTAACCTGGCCTTCATGTCGGGCTGCGTGGCCCGACGGCCGGATGGCACAGGCGTTCGCGGCAAGCTCGGCAGAGATCTTTCGACCGAACAGGGCTACGCGGCGGCTCGCCTCGCGGGTCTGGTTATGCTGGCCAACATCCGCCAGCTGCTGGGCAGCCTCGATCAGGTCGCGCGGGTGGTGAAGGTGCTGGGAATGATCAACGCCAGCCCGGATTTCGAGGAAAATCCCAAGGTCATCGATGGATTTTCAGATGTGATGGTGGAGGTCTTCGGCCCGTCTGCCGGGCGCGGTGCCCGGGCCGCCGTGGGCATGGCGGCCCTCTCCCGCCAGCACGCTGTGGAGGTCGAGATGGTGATCGAAGTGAAGGATGTCATGTCGTGAGCGAACCCTGTGACCTGACCGCCACCGAGGCCCGTCGCCTGATCGGACGGAAGAAACTTTCCGCCACCGAACTGCTGGAAAGCTGCATCGCCCGCATTGAGGCGGTGAACCCTGCCGTCAACGCCATGACGGCCATGGATGTGGACGCCGCCCGCGCCACTGCCCGCGCCGCCGACGCCACCACCATGCACGGCAACCCGCTGCCGCCGCTGCACGGCCTGCCGCTCGGCATCAAGGACCTGGAAGAGACCAAGGGCCTACGCACCACCTGGGGCAGCCCGCTCTTCGCCAACCACATCCCGACCAAGGATGAGAGCATGGTGCGTCGCCTGCGCGAGGCCGGCGGCAACGTTTTGGGCAAGACCAACGTGCCGGAATTCGGCCTGGGCGCGAACAGCCGCAACACCGTCTATGGCGCCACCGGCAACGCCTTCAACCCGTCCTACAACGCGGCGGGTTCGTCCGGTGGGTCGGCCGTGGCGCTGGCCTGCAACATGGTGCCGCTCGCCTCGGGCAGTGACACCGGTGGCTCATTGCGCAACCCCGCCGCCTTTAACGGCATCGTCGGCTACCGCCCATCCTCCGGGCTGGTGCCCAGCGAGCGACGCGGCCATGGCTGGTCGCCTCTACCCATGCTGGGGCCAATGGCGCGCAACGTGGCGGACCTGGCGCTGATGCTGAGCACCATGGCGAGCGACGACGGCGTCGACCCGCTGGCCTATACCTTCCCGCACCAGCATTTCCGCGACCAGCCGGCGCTGTATTCACCGGTGCGGCCGGCCGATCTGGCGACCATGTCGCTGGCCTGGACCGAGGATTTCGGCCTGGCGCCGACCGAGGGGATCGTGCGCCGGAAATTCCGCCAGATCGTCGCCGCGCTGGCACCCATGTTCGCCCGCGCCGACGAGGCCACGCCCGACGTCACCGGCGGTGACGAAGCCTTCGAGGTGCTGCGCTCGGTGGCCGTCCTGGGCGCCCATGCCGCCAAGGTGCGCGACACGCCGGAGCTGTGTGGCCCCAACATGCACGCCAATGTCGAGGAGGCGATGCGCTACAGCTTCGCCGACAATTCGGCAGCGCTGACCCGGCAGACGCAGATCTATCGCGGCTTCCAGGCGTTCTTCGCCCAGCATTCGGTGCTGGTCAGCCCGGCCATCTGCTGTTCGCCCCGCCCCTGGCGGGAGCTGTACCCGGCCGAGATCGACGGCAAGCCAACGCGCACCTACTTCCACTGGCTCAGCCTGGCTTATTACGTGACGCTGACCGGCCACCCGGCGATGAGCCTGCCGGTGGGGCTGGACGAGAACGGCTTTCCCTTCGGACTGCAGATCGTGGGGCCGCGGGGCGGCGATGTGCTGGTGCTGCAGGTGGCGGCGGCCATCGAGGCGGCGTTTGCGGGCGATGCTGAATTCGGCCGGCCGGTGCCGGATGTGGCCGCGTTGGCCAAGGCGCCGCCGATTTCCGGGATGGAGGCGTTCAGGACCTGGGATTGAACGCGGCCGCGACATCCTGGCCGCCATAGAATACGCCTTCGATGATCACGGCGTCGTCGGCAACCGTGAAATGATGGTGGCGCTGCGCTCGAACCCCATTATTCGCGCCCCGGGCATGATATCGTCTCGCCGCGTGCCGCGGTTGGCGGACGTTCGCAGCCGGCGGCGGAATTCCCGTGGACGGGTCCGCCACATACTCTGCGTGCCCGGGTACCACCTCCTCGCGCAACCATCGCTCGAAGGCCTCGCCATGATGCGCTGGGGCGTCGTCGTTCCGCGCATCCCGCTCCAGCACCGCGCGCACGCCCTTCAGCAACACCTCGCCGGCCGAGGCGTATTCGCCGGACTCAACTTTGCGGGCCACGGCGGCGGCCAAGTCGTCCGGCAGGGTAACGCTGATCCGATGCGGGTCAGGCATCAGCGCAGGCTACCACAGCCGCCGCCTCACCGAAACGGAATCGCGTACATCAGCCCCTGCTGCGTCCACAGCCCGTTCAGCCCACGTGGCAGTTTCAGCGTGCTGCCCTGGCCCACATTGCGCTCGAACACTTCACCGTAATTGCCTACCGCGCGGATCGCCGCCAGCAGGAAGCCGTTTTCCAGCCCCATGCGCGAGCCGAAATCC
>CAXTJY010000069.1:0-3178 GCA_964244395.1 uncultured Rhodovarius sp. | reverse complement strand
GTCGAGCCCCAGCATCTTGCCCAGGTCGCCGCTGCGGCCCAGCAGGCGCTGCACCGTGGCGTCCGTGCTGCCGGTGGCCATCTGCTGTGCATTGGCCTGCGTCACCCCGTATTCCTCGGCCTCGATCAGCCCGTAATGCACCGTGGTCACGATGTTCGCCCACACGTCGTCGCCGTTGCGCACGAAGGGGCCCAGCGGTTCCTTGCTGATGGTCTCCGCCAGCACTTGGTACAGGGCGGGGTTGGGGGCCGCGGTCAGCGCGCCGGCCAGTGCGGAGGCATCCTGCGTCATCGCGTCGCAGCGGCCGGCGAAGAAGGCGGCATACATCTGGTCCACCCGTTCGAACACCACTGGGGTGAATTGCAGCCGGCGGGCGCGAAAGGTGTCGGCCAGGTTCAGTTCATGTGTCGTGCCCTGCGCGACGCACACCGTGGCACCACCCAGATCCTGCACGCGTGCGACATTGGCATCGCGCCGAACGGCAAAACCCTGACCGTCATAGAAATTCACCGGCAGCTGGCGCAGGCCGATGGTGGCGCCGCGCTGAAAGGTCTGCGTCGAGTTGCGGAACAGCACGTCGATTTCGCCAGCCTGCAAGGCGGTGAAGCGGTTCTGTGCCGTCAGCGCCACGTAGCGCACCTTGGTCGGGTCGCCCAGCACGGCGGCTGCCACGGCGCGGCAGTAATCCACGTCGAGCCCGCGATATTCACCCCGGCTGTCGGGCGCCGAGAAGCCCACGAAGCCCTGGCTGACGCCGCAGATCAGCAGGCCGCGTTGCCGCACATTCTCCAGCGTGGCGGCCTGTGCCAGGCCCAGGCTCGCCGCCAGCGCCGCGGCGGCGAGGATCAGGGTGCGCTTCATGGTGGTCTCCCGTTCGTGTCGAGCGGGAGTGTGCATGAAGGGTTTGCCCCCCGCTAGCCGCGGCGGCCGTAGCCATATTGCGGGGCGTAGCCGCGATTGTAATGGCCCTGGTTGCGGTACCCATGGCCACTGTTGTTGGCCAGCGCCACGCCGCCGGCCAGGGCCGCGACGCCCGCGCCCAGCAGCAAGGTGTTGCCGAGGTTCACCGAACCATCGGGGTTCTGGCAGGCGCCCAGCAGCAGGGTGGCGGAGAGGGCGGCGGCGGCGATGATCTTGCGCATGGCGGGTGGCCCGGGGGGTTGCGGCGCCGGCTGTCACAGCGGCGCCGAGGGGTTGATCCCCTCGAAGCCCAACCTGGCGGGGCGCGGTGTCGGCGGCATGCCCGACGCATGGCGCGGTGCGGCGCCATTGTGATCTCTTTCGGGCAGGCCCGGGCAGCGCGCCGGCCCGCTTACCCGCGCCCGCCGGTGAAGGCGTTGTAGGTCAGCATCGTGTAGGTGTCCTTCACCCCCTCCACCGTCTGCACCTTCTCCACTACGAAAAGCCCCACATCCTGTTCCGGCGCCAGGTAGAACTTGCCCAGCAGGTCGTACTGGCCGGAGATCGAGTGCATTTCGGACAGCTCCTCGATGCTGTCGGCCATGTGGCGGGCGACCTTGTAGGCGGCGCCCATTTCGCATTTCACTTGGACGAAGATGGCGCGCATCGCACTCACTCCTGTTGCGTGCCGAGTCTGCCGCATGCGCGGGCGGGAGGAAAGCGCGCCGGGCAGCCTCACGTGACTGACTTTCCACGCGCCGCAGCGCCGCCCGCCTGCCCACAGACGCGGCAGCGGCTGCGGGCGCGATGGTCAGCCAAGCCACAGCGTCGTTCCAACCGCCCCCGCCACCCGGTATGCAAGGCCATGGACACCAATCCCGACCGTGGCGGCCCCGCCCAGCCCCTCCTCGCGCTGAAGGGCCTGACCAAGCATTTCCCCATCAAGGGCGGCTTGTTCGGCCAGACCGTGGCGACGGTGCGCGCGGTGGACGGCGTCACCTTCGACGTGCTGAAGGGCGAGACGCTGGGCATCGTGGGCGAGAGCGGCTGCGGCAAGTCCACCACCGCGCGCCTGCTGGTGCAGTTGCTGGGCCTGGATGCCGGCACGATGGTCTTCGACGGCGAGGCGGTGGTCGAGCCCCGCGACAGCGGCCTCTCCCTGCGGGAATATCGCCGCCAGGTGCAGATGGTGTTCCAGGACAGCTACGCCTCGCTGAATCCGCGCCTGCCGATCGAGGACAGCATCGCCTTCGCACCCAAGGTGCATGGGCTCAGCGACCGTGAGGCCGGCGAGCGCGCGCGCGACCTGCTGGCCGCCGTAGGCCTGGCCCCCGCGCAGTTCGCCCGCCGCTACCCGCATGAGCTCTCCGGCGGCCAGCGGCAGCGGGTGAACATCGCCCGCGCGCTGGCCTTGCAGCCGCGGCTGGTGATCCTGGACGAGCCGGTCTCGGCACTCGACAAATCGGTCGAGGCGCAGGTGCTGAACTTGCTGGTGGACCTCAAGGCGCGCTTCAGCCTGACCTTCGTCTTCATCAGCCACGACCTCAACGTGGTGCAGTTCATCTCCGACCGCGTGCTGGTGATGTACCTGGGTGAGGTGGTGGAGATCGGCCCGGTCGAGAGCATCTACGATCGCCCCGCGCACCCCTACACCCGCGCCCTGCTGGCCAGCCGGCCCAGCATGGACCCGGCAAACCGCCGCACCGTGCCGCCCCTGGTGGGCGACCCGCCCAACCCGGTAAACCCGCCCAGCGGCTGCCGCTTCCGCACCCGCTGCGGCTTCGCCGAGGATGTCTGCGCGGCGAAGAAGCCGGTGGCTGCGGAGCTGGGCGGCGGCCACCTGGCGGCCTGCCATATGGCCAGCCCGGGCAGCGGGCACTCCAAGGCCGGTGCGATCATGGAGATCGCGGCATGAGCGCGGCGCTGAAAGCTGCGCCCGCGCCGCTGATGCGGCTGACCGACCTGTCCGTCACCTTCGCCACCCGCGACCGGACCGTGCACGCGGTGAACGGGGTGAACATGGAACTCGCCGAGGGCGAGGTGCTGTGTATCCTGGGCGAAAGCGGCAGCGGCAAATCGGTCACCCTGCGCGCGCTGATGCGGCTGCTGCCGAAATTCGCCAAGGTGACCGGCGGCATCGAGGTCGCCGGCCAGAACGTGCTGGCGATGAGTGACCGCCGCATGGCCGATTTCCGCGGCGGCGAAGTGGCGATGATCTTCCAGGAGCCGATGACGGCGCTGGACCCGGTCTTCACCGTGGGCCGACAGATCGCCGAGG
>CAXTJY010000068.1:4940-11261 GCA_964244395.1 uncultured Rhodovarius sp. | reverse complement strand
CGGCCATCCTGCTGCGCGAGGCCACCGGCGGTAGATACGGCCTGCTGCCGGAGGAGGAGGCGCCGCTGCGCGCGACCTGCCGCGAATTGGGCCTGTGGGGCCTGGACGCGCCGGAGGAGTTCGGCGGGGCCAACTTGCCGACGGTGGCGCTGATGGCGGTTGAGGAGGAAATGGCCCGCACCTGCGTGCCGTTCATCATCCCGCCGGACAGCCCGAACCTGCACATGCTGGTGGCGGTGGCGGATGAGGCACAGCGGCAAAAATACCTGGCGCCCTATGCCGCCGGTGAGATGAAGAGCTGCATCGCGATTTCCGAACCGGTGGCCGGCGGCGACCCCTCGGGGATGCTGACGCGCGCGGTGCAGGATGGCGACGATTGGGTGATCAACGGGCGCAAGATCTGGGTCAGCAACGTGCCGGCTTCGGACTTCATCATCCTGATGGCGCGGACCTCACCGGGCAAGCGCGAGCAGGGGGTGACGGCGTTCATCGTGGAGCGCGGCACTCCGGGCTTCATCATCGAGCGCGAGATCGCGATGATCGGCGGCCGGAAGACCTATGAACTGGTGTTCGAGGATTGCCGGGTGCCGGCGGCGAACGTGCTGGGCGGGCTGGGCGCCGGCTACGCGCCGATGCAGCTGCGGCTGAACGTGCGGCGGTTGCAGATGGGGGCGCGCTGCATCGGCATTGCGCGCCGCGCGTTGGAGATGATGTGCATCCATGCCAAGCAGCGCGTGACCTTCGGGCAGCCGCTGGCGGACCGGCAGGCGATCCAGTGGTGGATCGCCGATGCGGCGACGCGCATCCATGCCTGCCGGCTGATGGTGCAGGCGGGGGCGGCGACGATGGATGCGGGCGGCGATGTGCGAAACGAGGCCAGCATGATCAAGGTGTTCGGCACGGAGATGGCGGCGGAGGTGGTGAACAACGCCATGCAGACGCATGGCGCGATGGGGATGACGAAGGAGCTGCCGCTGCAGCTGATGGCTAACCAGGTGCGGGTGATGCAGGTGTATGAGGGGCCCACGGAGGTGCACCGGATGGCGATTGCGAAGCGGGTGCTGAAGGATTTTTAGGGAAGGTATACGAATTCACTTCACCAAAATAGTCTCAACCATTCTAAGGGTTGAAGTCTAAATTTTTCACTAAAATAGAGGGGATTAGCTTTATGCGGCGGGTTTTTATTGCAAAGATCTCGGACGGTTTTTTTGCTACAGCTTCAATCGCGGCGATCGAAGCCTATGTGATAGGGGACGGACGAGGGACACCCAAACTTGAAACCCATGGTCACGTATTTGGTAGTATTAGGACCTTTGAAGAAGAGATAGATGGTGAGTTGAGTCGGGTAACCGTTGCCTATTTAGAGCATTTTACTACTACCCTTTCAGCAAAACGAGCAATCGATGCTGTTGAATATGAGATGCGGGCGAGGGCGGCGGCGGCCAAAGTGGCCTCTAAGCTAATCCCTCACGCAGTTTTACTTGGTGATATTCATACCCATCCTTGTAGAGATTTCGAAGAGGTTAAGAACGACAAGCAGTGGGGCTTTTCTGGTCAGGACATACGTTCATTTTGTGGGGATGATGAACTTTGGGAAATGAATAGTAAGCCATTGATGGCTGTAATTGCGATTTGTAAGATGGGCTCTGTACATCACACTGTGGGAGTAAAGACAAGATCGGATGGCATCTGGGAATACAACATCGGCGAATATCGTTTGTGGCTCAACGTCAATTTCGGGTACATCAGGGGAAAAAAGAGGATTGTTGTGGATGGGCTGGGCGAAGAAGATTTACACATCATAGACTCCGGTTTGGTAAATCGGAGTAAAGAGCGGTTGCTCCCTAAAGGCTAAGCTTAAGCCTCCTTATACCGATACCCGATCCCATACAGCGTCTCGATCTGCTGGAAATCATCGTCCACATCGCGGAACTTCTTCCGCACCCGCTTCACGTGGCTGTCGATGGTCCGGTCATCGACATAGATGTTCTCGCCATAAGCCGCGTCGATCAGCTGGTCCCGGTTCTTCACCATGCCGGGCCGCAGCGCCAGCGCCTTGACCAGCAGGAACTCCGTCACCGTCAGCTGAATCTGCTTGCCCTTCCACAGGCACGCATGCTTCGTCTCGTCCAAGGTCAGGTCGCCGCGGGTGATCACGCCGCCCGCCGGCGCACCCGCCGCCTCGGCGCGGGAGCTGTCGTTACGCCGTAGCAACGCGCGGATGCGTTCCAGCACCAGGCGCTGGCTGAACGGCTTGGTGATGTAGTCGTCGGCGCCCAGCCGGAGGCCCATCAGCTCGTCCACCTCCTCGTCCTTGCTGGTCAGGAAGATCACCGGCATGGCGGTGCGGGTGCGCAGGCGTTGCAACAGCTCCATCCCGTCCATCCGCGGCATCTTGATGTCCAGCACCGCCAGGTCGGCCGGCTTGGCCAGCAGGCCTTGCAGGGCGCTCTCGCCGTCCGTGTAGGTGCGGATGGTGAAACCCTCCTGTTCAAGGGTCATGGACAGGCTGGTCAGGATGTTCCGGTCGTCATCGACCAGGACGATGGTGTGCGGCATGAAGATCTCCTCATCTGACGCTATACGCCCGCGCCGCGCCGCGCCAAGGCTCAGCTTGCAGGGATGAACATGAACCCCACCGCCGCCACCAGGCAGGCCATGGCGGCCAGGTAGTTCCAGCGCAACGCCTCGCCCAGCCAGAAGACGCTGAAGACGGCGAAGATCGCCAGCGTGATCACCTCCTGCATGATCTTCAGCTGCTGGCCGGTGAAGGTGCCGTAGCCGATTCGGTTGGCCGGCACCGCCATGCAGTATTCGAAGAAGGCGATGCCCCAGCTGACCAGGATCGCCAGCCACATCGGCCATCCCGGCGCCCGCAAATGGCCATACCAGGCGAAGGTCATCACGATGTTGGAGCCGACCAGCAGCAGCGGCGTCACGATCATGGGCGTCATGCATATTCTCCGGGTGGCGGGGCATACCACGCAGTTTAGCGTGGCCGGATGCGCACCTATGAATTCCTGACGCTCGACGTCTTCACCACCACCCGCTTCGGCGGTAACCCGCTGGCCGTCTTCCCCGATGCGCGCGGGATGAGCAATGCCGAGATGCAATCCCTGGCGGCCGAGTTCAACCTCAGCGAGACCACCTTCGTCCTGCCGCCGGCGGACCCCGCCAACACCGCGCGCGTGCGCATCTTCCATCGCACCGCGGAGATGCCGTTCGCCGGCCACCCCAATGTCGGCACGGCGTGGGCGCTGGCCGACCGCGCCGTGAACGGGCTGCTGCGGTTCGAGGAGATCGCTGGGCTGGTCAAGGTCAGGCTGTCTGGCATCGGCGACGCGCTGCGCGATGCCACCGTCGAGGCGCCGCAGCCGCTGTCGCTGGGAACGGAGCTGCCTGTCGCCGCGGCCGCCGCCTGCGCCGGCCTGGCCGAGGCCGACATCGTGACGGCGGCGCACCGCCCCATCCATGCCTCGGTGGGCAACCCCTTCGTGCTGGCGGAGTTGACGCCCGAAGCTTTGGGCCGTGCCACACCGGATGTCGGCGCCTTCCGCGCCGCCCTGGCGCATGTGCCGGCGGGCAACCCCCCGCGTCTGTCGCTATACCTCTATGCACATGACGGCGCGGGGAAGTTGCGGACGCGGATGTTCGCGCCCATCTCCGGCACCTTCGAGGACCCCGCCACCGGCAGCGCCGCCACGCCGCTGGCTGGGCTGCTGCTGTCGCTGTCGGGCAAGGAGCGCGACGCGTGGAGCGTCATGCAGGGGGTGGAGATGGGCCGGCCCAGCCTTCTTCAGGTCACCGCGCGCCGCGCCGCCGATGGCATCCGCGCCACGGTGGGCGGCGCCTGCGTGCCGATGCTGCGCGGCGAGATCACCCTGTGATCAAGCCCTGCTGCCGCAGGAACCCGAGCAGCGGCAACATGGGCAGACCCAGGATGGTGCTGTGTTCGCCATCGACCTGGGTGAACAGGTGGATGCCCAGCCCCTCCATGCGGTAGGCGCCCACCGTCGCCAGCAGCGCCTCGCCCTCGGCCGCCAGGTAGGCGGCGATGAAGGTGTCGCCCAGCACCCGCACGGTCAGCGTTGCCACCGCCGCATTCGCGCCAGGCGACGGTGCCGTTCACCAGCTGATGGGTGCGGCCGGACAAAGCCCGAAGATGCGCTTCTGCCTCGGCCATGTCCGCCGGCTTGTCGAACCAGCGGCCTTCGCAGACCATCAGCTGGTCGCTGCCGACCACAAGCGCATCGGGGTGCCTTCGCGCCACGGCGCGCGCCTTGGCGTCGGCCAGCAGCACCGCGGCTTCTGCCGGCCGCAGGCCTTCGGCTTGCGCGGCCTCCTTCAGGGCGGCCTCGTCCACTGCCGCGGCTATGGGGTCGAAACACAGGCCTGCGGCTTGCATCAGCGCGCGACGGCTGGGGGAGGCGCTGGCCAGGATCAGGGTTGGGCGCTCGGTTTGGATCATGGACAGGTCGAGGGGCTCTGCCCCCCGGGCACCCCGCAAAGAAACTCAGTTTCTTTGATCTTCGATTCAATCATGCCGGCCCAGCACATGCGATGCCGGGTCCTCCGGCGGTTGTCCCATCGCCACGCCGCGCTTCTGGTGCCACAGCTCCACTTGCTGCAG
The DNA here is from genome assembly GCA_964244395.1 of uncultured Rhodovarius sp. Taxonomy (GTDB): domain Bacteria; phylum Pseudomonadota; class Alphaproteobacteria; order Acetobacterales; family Acetobacteraceae; genus Rhodovarius. The sequence continues at coordinate 6,631 of CAXTJY010000068.1, read as the reverse complement.
CACCGTCGCCGCCGTCTCCTCGATGCTGCGCCGTGTCACGTCGATCACCGGCCAGCCGCGCTGGGAGCACAGCCGCCGCGCCGCCAGGATTTCCGCCTTCACCGCTTCGATATTCACGTAATCCGTCTCCGGCAGCCGCACCCCGCCGGCGCCGATGATCTTCAGGCGGTGGCGGCGGATGTCGATCAGCGAGTTCACCTCGATGGTCAGCCCCACCACCGGGCAGGGTGGGTGGTCCAGTTCCATCGGCAGCTCGGCTCCCGGCACCAGCGGCACGTTGGCCGCCTTCACGCCGCGATTGGCCAGGTAGAAACAGGTCGGCGTCTTGGAGGAGCGGGAGACCCCCACCAGCACGACATCGGCGTTGGCGATGCCCGCCGTGCCCTGGCCGTCATCATGTGCCAGCACGTAATGCATGGCGTCGATGCGGCGGAAATAGTCGGCGTCCATCACATGCTGGGCGGCGCGCTTGGACACGGCGCGGGTACCGATCTCGCGCTGCATCAGCTCCACCATGGGGTCCAGCACCGAGAGGCAGCTGACGCCGACCCGCCCGCAGGTCTCCTCCAGCGCCATCCGCAGGCTCTGGTCGACCAGGGTAAACAGCACGGGGCCGGGTTCGTGCTCGATGCCCTCCAGCACGCGGTCGAGGTTGAGGCGGGAGCGCACCAGCGACCAACGATGGTGGATGACGTGATGGCCCTCGAACCGGGACAGGGCGGCGCGGGCTATCGAATTCAGCGTCTCGCCCGTGCTGTCCGAAACCAGGTGCAGGTTGGTGGTGCGGGTGGCCATGGATGAAATCCGGGGATAGGGCGGGAAAGTGGGGATGGATCGAGGTGCGGACCGTCGCCATGCGGATGATGGGGACAGCCGGCACAATGGAACAACTGCCGCCCCGCCGCCATGGCATTGCGTGCAAGCCGGGGACAAGTCCCGCCAGGCCATCCTGGGCGCCATACGGGGCCATGCCGCGGCGGGGACAGCTTGGTGGCCAAAGCCGGTGTCAGCGGGGTTCCTCACTGTTCACAGCCCCTACTGCTCACCACCACCTTTCTTGAATCTTCTTAATGGGTATGTTGCCCGGAATGACGAACAAACCGATCCTGACCGTGCTCTCCGGCCAGCCCGTCTGGCCGCCGCCCGTGTGGATGATGCGGCAGGCGGGACGGCATCTCCCGGAATACAAGGCAACGCGGGCGGAGGCCGGCAGCTTCCTGGCGCTGGTGACCACGCCGGAGCTGGCGGCCGAGGTCACGCTGCAGCCGGTGCGGCGCTACGGCATGGATGGCGCCATCCTGTTCAGCGACATCCTGATGGTGCCCTGGGCGATGGGGCAGAAGCTGTGGATGGAGGATGGCGAAGGGCCGCGGCTGACGCCCATCACGGATGCCGCCGGCTTGGCGGCGCTGCGGCCGGCTGAGCTGCGCGAGGCCGCGGCGCCGATTTTCGAGACGGTGTCGCGGGTGCGCCAGGCGCTGGATGAGGCGGGCAGCAAGACCACGCTGATCGGCTTCGCCGGGTCGCCCTTCACCGTGGCCTGCTACATGGTGGAGGGGCGCGGCAGCAAGGATTTCGCCCAGGTCCGGCAGCTCGCCTACGCTGACCCGCAGCTTTTTGCCCGGCTGATCCGGGTGCTGACCGACGCCACGGTGGACTACCTGCTGGCCCAGGTGGAGGCGGGCGCCGAG
>CAXTJY010000068.1:0-4930 GCA_964244395.1 uncultured Rhodovarius sp. | reverse complement strand
TTCCTGGTCCGGCCTGCTGGCGCCGAGCCAGTTCCGGCGTTGGGTGATCGACCCGACGGCTGCGATCCGGCGTGCCTTGGCGCAGGCGGCGCCGCATATCCCGGTCATCGGCTTTCCGCGGCTGGCGGGGCCGATGCTGGCGGATTATGCGGCGCGGACTGGCATGCAGGGCATCGGCATGGATACGTCGATGGACCCCAAGTGGGCGGCGAATAATGTCGCGCCGGAGATGGCCTTGCAGGGCAATCTGGACCCGTTGGCGCTGATGACCGGCGGCATCGGGCTGGAGACGGAGGCGCGGACGCTGCTGAGCGCGATGCGCGGGAGGCCGTTCATCTTCAATCTCGGGCATGGGATCGAGAAGGAGACGCCGATCGACCACGTGACGGCGCTGCTGCGGTTGGTGCGGGGCGGGTGACGGCGAAGGGCTTCGCCCCCCTCGCGCTCACCCAGCAAGGTCGACATGCATGTCGACCGGTTTCTTGCATCTCGATTGACCTGCGGGGTTGAATCCCGGCACGGCATCGGTATGTCGGCGGGCATGACCCGTTCCAAGACAGCGGTTGTACTGCTGAATCTGGGCGGCCCTGATAGCCCCGAAGCGGTACAACCCTTCCTCACCAACCTGTTCAGTGACCCTGCGATCCTGCGCGTCCCGGGCTTCATCCGGCCTTGGCTGGGTAAGTTCATCGCCCGCAGGCGGACGCCGGCGGCGCAGGAGAACTATGCCGTGCTGGGCGGCAAGTCGCCCCTGCTGGAACTGACTTTGGAACAGGCGGCCGCGTTGCAAGCGACACTGTCGGAGGACGAGACGGAATATCGCTGCTTCGTCGCCATGCGATACTGGCACCCCTTCTCGAACGAGGCCGCCGCCGCGGTGCGGGATTGGGGGGCCGACCGGGTGATGCTGGTGCCGCTCTACCCGCAATTCTCCACCACCACGACGGGCAGCAGCATGGCGGCTTGGGCGGATGCATGCCGCGAACTGGGCCTGGATTTGCCGGTGCAGACCTTGTGCTGCTGGCATTCCGATGACGGCTTCGCCGCCGCCACCGCCCGCATCGTGCGTGAGGCCTATGAACAGGCGCGGGCCAAGCTCGACCCTGCGCAAAAGCTGCGAGTCCTGTTCAGCGCGCACGGTCTGCCTGAAAGCATCGTCAAGCGCGGTGACCCGTATCAGTGGCAGGTCGAGCGGACGACGGCGGCGGTGGTCGAGAAGCTGGCCATCCCCGATCTGGAATGGCTCGTCTGCTACCAGTCCCGCGTCACGCCGCAGAAATGGATCACGCCTTCGACCGAGGCGGAGATCGAGCGGGCGGGCGAGGAGAAGGTGGCGCTGCTGGTATGCCCCATCGCTTTCGTCTCCGAGCATTCGGAGACGCTGGTCGAGCTGGATGTGGAGTATGGCGAGGCAGCCGAGCATGCCGGGGTGCCTGGCTATTTCCGGGTGCCGGCGCAGAACAGCGATACCGGGTTTATCGAGGCACTGGCCGGGCTGGTGCGGCGCACGGCGGGGCGCGACAGGGCCCTGTGCAGCTTCGTCGGCGCACGGCAATGCCCAAAGGTGCACGCCGACTGCCCGCATGCGAAACAGCCGGCGTGACGCCGAAAGCTGTCCTGTTCGACTGCGACGGGGTGCTGGCCGATACCGAGATGCTGGTGAACCGGCTGGTGGCCACAGAGCTGACGGCGCGCGGCTGGGCGATGGATGCGCATCAGGCGCGCCAGGCCTTCCTGGGGATGGCCTGGCCCGATATGCGGCCGCTGATCGAGGCACGCACCGGCGCGTTGCCGCGGGATTGGGAGGATGACTTCTCTCGCCGCATCACCACGCTGCTGGCGGCCGAGACTTTGCCGATCCCTGGCGCCATCGCGGCGTTGCGGGCGATCGCGGCGAAGGTCCCCGTTGCGGTGGCGTCGAACTCTTCGCGCCGGGAGCTGGCGACCAAGATGGCGCGGCTGGGGCTGGTGGATGTGTTCGGCCCGCGCTGCTTCAGCTTCGAGGATGTGAAGCGCCCCAAGCCGGCGCCGGACATCTACCTGGCGGCCGCCGCGGCCTGCGGCGTGGCGGCGGCGGAGTGCGTGGTGGTGGAGGACAGTGTCACCGGGGTGCGGGCCGGTCTTGCGGCCAAGTGCCGGGTATTCGGCTTTGCGGGCGATACCCCGGCGCCGGTCCTGTGGCAGGCCGGCGCCGAACCGTTCGCCGCGATGGAGGCCCTGCCCGCGCTGCTCGGCCTCTGATAGCGTGGCGGCATGATCACGCGTCTGCTCCTCCTGCCCCTCCTCCTTTGCGCTCCGGCCTGGGCGCAGGAGGCGTATCCGACCCGCCCGTTGCAGCTCATCATTCCCTTCCCGCCCGGCGGCAATACCGATTTGATGGCGCGGTCGTTGCAGGCCGAGCTGACCAGGGCGCTGGGCCAGCCGGTGGTGGGCATCAACCGCGGCGGGGCGGCAGGCGCCATCGGCAATGCGGAGCTGCACCGGGCCCGGCCCGATGGCCTGACCATCGGCATCTCGCCCAACAACGCCATCACCACCCAGCCCTGGTTGCAGCCAACACCCTATGCGGCTGGGGAGTTCCGTTACCTCTGCCAAGTTTATGACAACCCGCAGGTGTTGATCCTGGGGCGCGGCGCGCCGTTCAGCGACGTAGCCGGGATGATCGCGCATGCGCGGCGGGGGCGGGAGGCGCTGGTCTATGGCGCACCCGGTGCCGGCAGCACGCAGCACATCCTGATGGCGCAGCTGCTGCGCGCCGCCGGGGTGGACGGGCTGATGGTGAGCTATACCGGCGCCGGGCCCATGGCAACGGCGGCGCTGGGCGGGCAGATCATGGCCTTCGTCGAGGCCGCGACCATCCCGACCAGCACCGGGCTGACTGCGCTGGCGGTGCTAAGCGACCAGCGGATGGCCGGCCTGCCGCAGACGCCCAGCATCGCGGAAGCCGGCTACCCGATGAACGGCAGCACCTATGGCGGGCTTCTGGCGCCGGCCGGGTTGCCCGATGCGATGGCGGCGGTGCTCGAGCGCGGCTGTGAGGCTGCGGTGGCCAGCGAGGGGTTTCGCGGTGCCGCCGAGCGGCTGAACGCAGTGCCGGCCTTCCTGCCCGGCGCGGCCTTTCGGGAGCGCTTCCTGACCGAGGCCACGGCCAACCAGGCGCTGCTGCGCGAACTCGGATTGTCGAACTGATGGACATTCAGGCGCTGGCGCCCTTCTACCTCTGGATCAAGTCGGTCCATATGATGGCGGTGATCGCCTGGATGGCGGGCCTGTTCTACCTGCCGCGGCTGTACGTCTATCACTCCGACATCCCGACCGGCGGGGTGGAAAGTGCCCGGTTCATGACCATGGAGCGGTTGCTGCTGCGCGCCATCATGAACCCGGCGATGATCGCCACCTGGCTTTTCGGCATCCTGCTGGTGCTCACGCCGGGGGCGGTGAGCTGGACCGCAGGCTGGTGGCACACCAAGCTGCTGGCGGTGCTGGTGATGACCGGCTTCCACATGCATTTGGCCAAGGCGCGGCGGGAATTCGCCGAGGAAAAGCGACTGCGGAACCAGCGCTATTGGCGGATCATGAACGAGGTGCCGACGATCCTGATGATCGTCATCGTCATCATGGTGATCGTAAAGCCATTCTGAGAGGCTGGCCCATGTGGCGGCCCGCGCTGGCGGGGTTGCTGGGCTTCGGGCTCAGCCTGGCGCTGGAGCATCTGTCCGCACGGATGCTCGGCGCCAGGGGGTATGGCGAGGTCACGGCGCTGATCCTCGTGGGTATTCTCTTCGCGCCTTGGCAGGAGGAACTGAGCAAGCGCCTCGGCCTGGGATTGCTGCGGGCCGGCTGGGAAGGAACAGGGTTCGCCTTCGGCGTCCTGGAAGGACTGGCGAAGCTCCGCAATGGCCTGGAACCAGCCTGGATCGCGGGGGCACTATCGTCGGTGTTGCTGCATTGGGGGCTGGGCCGGGTGGCGGGACGGGCCCGCCTGGGTCTGCTCTGGGCCATCCTGCTGCACACCGCGTTCAACGCCCTCTTCATGTTCGGCACGACGCGGCTTTGGGACGGGTTCGGGGTGGTGACGTTGGGGTTGGCGGCGTTGCTGCTGGGGCTGACGTTCCTATGGCGACGAAGGGTTGATTGACGCCGCCCGCGCCGCTGCCTACATGTCAAGCGGCGTCGGCATTTCGCCCGCCCATTCCCGCGCCCCATGGTTCCTTCGCCGCACTCGTCGGTCCCGCCCGAGCCATGACGCGCCCCACTCCGGGACATTCATGCACCTCTCCGAACTCAAGGCCAAAGGCCCCGCCGACCTCCTCTCCTTCGCCGAGGAGGTGGGGGTCGAGAACGCCTCCACCCTGCGCAAGCAGGACATCATGTTCGCCATCCTCAAGACGCTGGCGGATAACGACCAGGCCATCCATGGCGATGGCACGCTGGAAATCCTGTCCGATGGCTTCGGCTATCTGCGTAGCCCGCAGGCCAATTTTTTGCCGGGGCCGGACGACATCTATGTGAGCCCCGCGCAGGTGCGACGCTTCGCGCTGCGCACCGGTGACACCGTCGAAGGCCAGATCCGGGCGCCGAAGGACGGCGAACGGTATTTCGCCATGCTGAAGGTCAACTCGATCAATTTCGAGCCGCCCGAGGCGCTGCGCCACCGGATCAACTTCGACAACCTGACGCCGCTGTATCCGACCCGTCGCCTCAAGATGGAGAACGACACCGTCGAAAGCGTCGGCAAGGGCCCGCAGAAGGACAACACCCACCGGGTGATCGACCTGATCGCGCCAATCGGCATGGGACAGCGCGCCCTGATCGTGGCGCCGCCGCGCACCGGAAAGACGGTGATGCTGCAGAACATCGCCAAGGCGATCACCGCCAACCACCCCGAAGTCTTCCTGATGGTGCTGCTGATCGACGAGCGCCCCGAGGA
>CAXTJY010000067.1:1064-11304 GCA_964244395.1 uncultured Rhodovarius sp. | reverse complement strand
TACGAGCTGGCCGAGGAGCTGGTCGATCTGGAGGACGCCTTCCAGACCTGGCGCTTCCGCCACATGCGCACGGTGGAGCGGATCATCGGCTATCGGATGGGCACCGGCGGGTCGGCCGGCGTCGCCTATCTGAAAGGCGTGATCGACAAGCGATTTTTCCCGGAATTGTACGAAGCCAGGACGAGGATACGCGGATGATCGACATCGAGGCATTCAAGGCGGGCCTACAGGCTGATGGTTTCGGCGAGCCGGTGGAGCGGGCGCTGCCGCCTACGGCGGATAATGGGGAGCACATCCACCCCTTCCAGGTGCGGGCGCTGGTGACCGAGGGGTCGCTGACGCTGCGCTGGGATGGGAAGGCAGAAACCTACGGGCCGGGCGAGATCTTCCGCATGGCGCCGAATCACCCGCATTCGGAGGAGGTCGGGCCGGCGGGTGTGCGGTATCTGTCCGGCCGCCGATGACGTTGCTACAGTTTGTCTCGTGCATCACGGTGAAACATTGCAGGCTGGCGCGGCCGAGGGCTTAAAGTCGTAGCCTTGACGTCTGCTAGCAAGCTTACCGTTCATAAAATCTTTTTTGTAGATCGGAATGACGGTTTCCGTGCCGTATCTGAATCGATCATGCGCTACGCCAGCATCCAGGTCGGGGCGACACCAATGGCTGCCTCCGGTCAAACCGCCTACCGTACCGACCACTCTTCCACAATTCATCAAAGCGTTGAGTGTTTTCCGATTATGATTATGCGTGGGCAATACGTGTTTTTGGTAAACCGGTTCAACGATGCTCATTTGTTCCATCTCGACCATCTTCTCGTCCCAGACCGCGGCTGCGTTGCCCCTCAGAGGGTTTTTCTGTAAGCCGCGACGGAACAAATCTGCTAAATGGATCGAATAGACATCATCAAATATTGTCTTATTTGCTATCTGGGCAAAATTAATTAGGTCTAACGTGGTTCCAATATTAGATTGATAGTATTCAGATGTGGGACTTAGTAATAATTCTCCGTAACCTACGGCAAACTGTAGCGCGAAATTGAGACTGAAGACGTCGGCTGTGCTGTCAAACGGCGAAAATCGATCTGCGACCAACCATGCGGTTCCTGGCCAGACGGTTTCGTGGCCCTGCAAAACCCTTACCTGATCAAACCAGTCATAAAATGCTGCTCGTTCAGTTATATTTGAATAATGCAGCGTAGCCAGATTTCTCGCGGATGACGGGGTACCCTTAACGGCTTGGCAGAATATGAAAAGCTGCGCATCGAACCATCGCTTATTACGATGCTCGCGATCTTCCTTCGTCCACTGGCCAGGATGATCAGCGATTGCAACTTCCATACTCCCTCCCGCGCGTGCAACGAGCCCGATGCACGACGAGCAAAAGGCAGTCGGTCATCAGTTGAATTATCGAGTTCCGATATCCGGCGTAAATAGGAATTGCGCCAATGACGCTGATTTTTATGGCCTGCTGACGAGGCGCCGTGCCATCGAGACTGCACGGCTTCCGCGCGGGAAGTCGAACATTCTCGCCAAGCTGAAGCGGCCGTGATGCACCCGGGCGCGCAGATTGCTGAATTCGAGAAACCCGGCTTCGCCATTGCGCCGGCCGAAGCCTGAGGCGCCGACGCCGCCGAAGGCGAGGGCGTGGAAGGCGGCGTAGTCCAGCGCGCGGTCGCAGACCAGCGCGCCGCTGCGGGTCCGCGCTGCGACCTGCTGCTCCTCGGCGGAGGTGGCGCCGAACAGGTAGATGGCCAGCGGCGTGCCGGTGCGCGCGATGGCCTGATGCAGCGTCGCCTCGCGCAGCGCCAGGATCGGCCCGAAAATCTCCTCCTGATGCAGCGGGTGATCGTCCGGCGCGGTGGCCAGCGAGCCATCGAAGAAGGTGGCGCCGTCGCGGAACCGCTCCAGCCGCGCCGGCAGCATCACCGCCGTCTCGTCGGGCGTGATGCCGGTGGCGCGGGCGGCGGCGGCGAATGCTTCGATGCTATGGCCGATCAGGAACACCGTGTCGGGCGCCACGCAGGTCTGGCCGGCATTCACCGCCTTGGCGGTCAGGATGGCCCGGGCCGCGCGGTGCAGATCGGCGCCGGGCAGCACCAAGGCCGGGCACTTGCCGCCCAGTTCCAACGTCAACGGCGTGAGGTTCGCGGCGGCCGCGGCCATCACCTTACGCCCGGTCGCCGTGCTTCCGGTGAACACCAGATGGTCCCAGGGCTGTGCGGCGAAGTCGGCGGCGACGGCGGCGTCGCCCTGCACGCAACGCGCGGCGTCGCCCAGCGTCGCCAGGATGTCCTGGATCAGCGCGGCGCAGCGCGGCGTGTGCTCGCTGGGCTTCACCACCACCCGGTTGCCGGCGGCGATGGCGTCCACCACCGGCATCAGCGCCAGCTGGAACGGGTAGTTCCAGGGCGCCATGATGCCGATGACGCCCTTGGGCTGCGGCTCCAGCACGGCCCGGGCAGGCAGGAAGGGATAGGGCACCGGCTGGCGGCGCGGCCTGGCCCACCTGGCCAGGCGGGCGCTGGAATGCCGCGCCGCGTCCACCACCAGCAACACATCGGCCAGCAGCGTATCGGTTTCCGACCGGCGGCCGAAATCGGCCTGCGCGGCGGCGACGGCATCGGCGGCGCAGGCGCGCATGGCGGCGGCCAGGATGATCAGCAGGTCGCTGCGATCCTGCAGGGCGGCAATCGGCCCGAGCGGGCGTAGCGCGGACAGGGTTTCGGCCGGGGTCACGGCAGCGCCCTCGCCGCCGCATCGGTGAGCGGCACGTTGTTGGGTCTGCGCCGGGCAATCCTAGCCTGTGGCCCTAGCGACGACAGCGCCTTGGCCGGTCTCACAGCAGCACCCTTGCCGCCGCCTCGCCGCTGCGCACCGCGGCGTCGATGGTGGCGGGCAGGTGCGGCCAGGTCCAGTCGCCGGCCAGGGCCAAGCCGGGGGCTGGGCGTCGCCGGGGGGCCAAGGGCGGGCCCGGCAAGTGGCGCGGCGTGGCGCGGCGCTCCTTCACCAGGCGGCATTCCGGCGGCTTGATCGGCCACTCCCCGGGGAGGCCGAAGGCCGCGACGCTGCGCAGGATCTCGCCCCAGGCGCGCGGCGCCAGGCTGTCCGCATCCTCCGCCGCCTCGGCGTCGCCGGCGGAGATGGTGACGGAGACGCCGGAGGGCCGCACCAGCACCCACTGGCACAGGGCACCGACGAAGCCGATGAAGCGGACGGGGCCGGGCTGCCGCCGGGCGAAGTGCAGGTTGACGATGGGCGCATGCGCCTGCGGCACCACCAGGCCGGGCAGCAGCCGCGCGCTTTCCCATGGTGGGGTGGCGAGCAGCACGCGCTCCACGCGATCGCCATCCAAAAGCCAGCCGCCGCCCTCCGCGGTCAGCGACCGGATGCGGGAGTTGAAGCGGATTTGCCCGCCGGCGGTGCGGATGGCGTCGAGCGCGGGCTCCACCATGTCGGGCCCCAGGCCGCGTTCGGCCACGTAGAGCCGGGTGGCGCCGGGCCCGCCCAACCGCCGCAGCACCTGCCCCAGCCGCGCCGACGAGGCCTCGGCGGACGGGGTGTTGAGGGTGGCCACGACCAGCGGATCGACGAAGCCGCGCTGGAAGACGGGGTGGGCGGCCATGGCGGCGGCCACCGGCACGTCGCGGCCCGGCAGCGCCATGCGCGCCATCGCGCCCAGCGCACCGGCCGAAAGCCCGGGCGGCCTGCGGTCGGCCCGCAGCCAGCCGAAAAGGCTGAGCGAAATCCGCCGTGCGGCGCCGTCGGCGCAGTCCAGCACCGGCAGGCCTTCGGGCTCCGGCTCCAGCCAGCCCGCCCGGGCGCAGATCGCGCGCAGAAAGCCCAGCGCGGCGGTGTTGGCGCCGACCAGGGCGTGGGTGCCGTTGTCGGTGCCGTCGGCCAGCGCGCGGGCGCGGCCGCCGGCGCCGGGCGAGGCCTCGTGCAGCACGACGGCACGCCCGGAGCGGGCCAGGACCAGGGCGCCGGCCAGCCCGGCGACCCCGGCGCCGATGACATGGACGGTCAACCTCCTGTCCCGGCGAGCCGCCCCCGCAGCGTCACGCCCGCAATCCCAGCGCCATCCCGGCCATGCGCAGCTTCTCGGCGCCGGTCAGTCGCGGCCGCACCCGCGCCCCGCCCCAGCCGCGCGCCAGCATGCGTTGGAACAGCCGCTCATAGCCCCACATCATGACCCGGGCCGGTAGCAGCGCGGCGGAGTCGTATTGCGGCATTTCCGCCGCCGCGCGGGCGAAGCCGTCCCGCGCCTGCTCCGCCAGCCGGGCGCAGATCGACGCGAAACCTGGGGCCGCCACCATCGCCGCCGCCGGGCCGTCCTCGATGCCGGCCTCGCGCAGCAGGGTGAGCGGGATGTAGACCCGGTCGCGCAACGCATCCTCATCCACATCGCGAAGGATGTTGGTAAGCTGGAAGGTGTGGCCCAGCCGCAGGCCCCATTGCTCGGCCTCCGGCGCGCCGAAGATACGGACGGCCATGGCGCCGACACTGCCGGCGACCTGGCGGCAATACAGGTCCAGCCCGGCTTCGTCCTCGATGCGCAGCCTATCCGCCGCGTCGGTCTCCATGCCGCCGATCATCGCCTCGCACTCCGCCATCGGCACGCCGAAGGCGTCGCGGGCGAAAGCCAGCTCGCGGGACAACACGCAATCCGGCCGTTCCAGCTTGCCGCGCCAATCCGCCAGGAAGCGGCGCTTCTCGGGTTCCGGCATGGCGCCGTCTGCAATGTCGTCCACCGCGCGGCAAAAGGCATAGACGCCCCATAGCGCGCGTCGGCGCTCGCCCCGCAGGGCCTTCATGCCACGGGCAAAGGACGAGCCCGCACGGGCCACCCGTCCCGCCACCAGGGGCGCATCCGGCGGCAGGCCCAGCGGCCCGGCCAGCGTGGCGCGCGCGAAGTCGGACCTGGCCAGCGCCACCCGGCCCAGCACCGGGTCCGCGGCGCGCAGCTTCTGCAGTAGCCGCCGCGCCAGCGCGATGGTGATGGAGGACTGCCAGGCAAGGCGCCACGCGCCGGCGACCAGCACAGGCAGGTTCTGCGCCCGGTCCAGCTCTTCCTCCACCCCGGCCAGCGCCGCGTCGAGGATCTCCCGTCGGCGCGGATTGGCCGGGTCAAAAAAGCCGTCCTCGCCGCCTGCCAGCGCCATCCAGCCCTGCGGCATGTACACCCGGCCAAGCCTGGCCCGGTCCTCCACCAGATCCTGCAGGTGGTTCAGGATCTGCAAGGCGGTACACAGCCCGTCCGAGGCCGCGTGCCCGGCGTCGCTCGCCACGCCGTGCAGTCGCAGCAGCATGCGCCCCACCGGATTGGCGCTACGGGCGCAGTAATGTTCCAGCGCCGCCCAGTCGTCGTAACGGGCTTGCACGGCATCCTGCCGGAAGGCCTCCAGCATCAGGACGGCCTCCGCATTGCCCACCCCCAGCGCGTGCATTCGTGCGGCTTCGGGGAAGGCGGTGCCGGGGTCGGCCAGCGCCGCGCCCATCGCGTCGAGCCGGCGCAGTTTCTCGTCTGGCAGCAGCTCCGGGCTGTCGGCGATGTCGTCCGCCATGCGCACGAAACGGTAGAACGCCATCACCTTCGCCCGCACCGGCTTCGCCAGGATCAGCGACGCTGTCGGGAAATTCTCGGTGTCATGATCCCGGTTCGGCGAACCCGGCGCAGCTTGCGTCATGCGCCCCTTGTGGCGGGATATGCGCGGCCTTTCCAGCCCGCCTGCATGCCCAGCATGGAGCGCACCAGCGCCGTCCACTGGATCGCCAGTGCCACCAGCACCGTCACGGGGTGCAGCGGCACCGTCCACCACGGCTCCCCGGCGCGCCAGGTGACGGCGGCGCGCAGCCCGAACATCAGCGCCAGGGTGACGATCGCCTCGGGCTCCGGCAGCAGCGCCCAGGGCCACAGATGGGCGCCGGCCAGCAGCACCGTCCAGATCGGCAGGCCCACCGGGGTGGCCATGCCCTCCCGGGCGTTCTTGATGAAGCCGCCCCAGGCCGCGCCGAAGCCGTCATACATGCGGCAGGTGGCCAGCGGTGCGCCGTCCACGATCTCGGTATCATGGCCCCGTTCGCGCAGCAGCCGGGCCAGGGCGATGCCGTCATGCAGCACGCCTTTGATGGCGGCATGGCCGCCCACCGCTTCGTAAGCTCGGCGTTCGACCAGCACGAGCTGTCCGCAGGCGGCCGCCAGGCTGGGGGTGCGCTGCGCCGCCCGGCCGCCGAAGGGCAGGTAGCAGACCAGCAGGAAATTGATGAAGGGCACCGTCAGCCCCTCGCCCAGGCCGCGCATGATCTGGCGCGGCACGCCGCTGACCATGGCGATGCGTTGCGTGGCGGAGTGCGCCGCCATGGCCGCCGCGGCATGCGGTGCCAGGCGGACATCGGCGTCGATGAACAGCAGATGCGTCCCCCGCGCCTGCTCGGCCAGCCGGGCGCAGGCATGCACCTTGCCGGTCCAGCCCGGCGGCAAAGCGGGCGCCGGGACCAGCCGCACCCGCGGGTCCGAATAGCCGCGCACGAGTTCGGCGGTGCCGTCGGTGCTGCCGTCATCCATCACCACCACCTCGATCTCCGCGCCGGTGGAGGCCAGGGCGGCATCGAGGCAGCCCTGGATGTTCGCGGCCTCGTTCCGCGCCGGAATCAGGATGGAGACCGACGTGGCCGCCGCCGGGCGGCCACGCAGCCGCGGCATCCGCGCCAGGTTGATGGCCCCGAAGATGATCGGCAGCAGCGCGAGCGCCAAAGGCAGGTGGCCGTATTCCATGCTCTATCCGGTCGGTGGTGGTGCGGCGTGCTCCAGCCGCGGCCGCTGGCCGCGGGTCAGAGCCTTCACATATTGCCATGCGCCGTAAAGTCCACCCTGCCCCCGGCCGCCTTCGATGGCGGTGAGGAAGCGGCTGGGGTCGCGGCTGATGGTATCGCCGGCCAGCCGGTCCATGGTGGCGGTCAGCGCCGCGCGGATCGCCTCGGCGCGCGCCTCGCGGCCCAGCGCCCGCAGCGCCTGGCCCTCCATGGCCGGCCCGAAGGCGGCCAGTGCCTCGCCGCGCTTCTCGGTCCAGTGGGTGTATTCGAAGGCGAGGGGGATGAAGAGCGCGTCGGGCGCGATCTCCGGCAGGCGAACCACGCCGGGCGCCAGCGGCACCGGGCGCTCCCGCACATCGGCGAAGCGGCCGGGTGCGTTCATCCACAGCATGTGGAGCGGGTCGGCCAGCACCTGTTTGGCGGTATCGAGGAAGCGCACTGCGCCCCGCGCGCTGTCCTGCTCGATGCCGAAGACACCCAGCCGCTTCATGAAGGCGTATTTGCGCAGCGCGGCCGCGTCCATCGGCATGAAGGCAGGGCGTTCGATGAAGAACCGCCGCAGCAGCAGCATGAACATCACGCCATCCCACCAGCCCGGGTGATTGGCCAGCATCACCAACGGTCGGCCGGGCGGGTAGTCCGGCACGCCCCAATGCGGCACGCGCAAGCCGCCGAAACTGCCGGAGAAGCTGCGGATGAAGGCGATGTTGAAGAAGCCCATCGCCCGTTCCGAGCGCAAGGCGACAGGGTCGGCGGCATCGGTCACGCGCGGGGCCCGCGCTTCGCGCCCGGCCAAGAGCCCTTCGCAGGCCGTGCCGGACGGCTCGGGACGGCAGGCCACGTCCTGCGTGCATCGCGGAGCGTGGCCGCTCCGGTCATTCGGCGGCGAGGACCGGAATCTCACGCGACCCTGCCAGCCTCGCCGCCTCGTTCATGCCGCGTCCACCCATGTCGGTGTCCATCGCATCGGCGGCGATCCAGCCGGACATCATCACCATCGGCATGCCGGGGCCGGGATGCGCGGCGCCGCCGCACAGATACAGGCCCTTCACCTGGCGCGAGCGGTTGCCCGGCTTGAAGGCGCCGGTGAAGGTGCCGTGGCTGGCCAGGCCGTAGATGGCGCCGTTCAGCACCTTGTAGCGCTCATGGATGTCCTGCGGCGTCAGGTGCCGCTCGACCACGATGCGGTCCTCGATGTCGGTCAGGCCGGCGGTGCGCTTCAGCTTGTCCAGGATCACTTGGCGATAGGGGGCGAACATCGCCTTCCAGTCCTGCCCCGGCCGCAGGTAGGGGGTGTGGACCAGGACGTAGAGCGCCTCGCCGCCCTCGGGCGCGACAGAAGGATCAGTGCCGGATGGCGCCGCGAGATAGGCGGTGGGGTCGGGCGCGGGCACGCCGCGCTTGTAGATCGCGTCGAACTCCTCCTCCGGATCACGCGAGAAGACGAAGTCGTGATGGCCCAGATGGTCGTAGCGCTTGCTGAGGCCAAGATAGAGCACGACGCCGGAGCAGGCCGCCTCATACTTAGCCCCATAGGCGTCGCCGGCCGGGCCGCCGACCAATTCGCCATAGGTGCGGACCGCGTCCATGTTGGAGATCACCGCGTCGCAGGCGATGGTCTCGCCGGAGGCCAGGGTCACGCCCCGCACGGCGTTGTTGCGGATGTCGAAGCCTGTCACCTCGGCGTTGGTGCGCAGCTCGGCGCCCAGGTCGCCGGCCAGCTTGGCCAGCCCCTCGGCCACCGCCCTTGTGCCGCCCTTGGGATACCAAACGCCCTCGGCGGCCTGCATGTCGCCGATCGAGCACAGCACCGCCGGCGCGGCATACGGGTTGCTGCCGACATACTGCATGTAGTGGTCGAGCATCTGCGCCATGTTGGCGTCCGGCACATGCTTGCGGATGACGCCGGCCGCCGTCTGCCCCATTCGCAGCGCCATCACGTCCTTCAGGACGTCGGGCTTGAAGTTGTCGCCGAAGTTGAGCGTATCGCCGATGCCTTCCACCGGCTTCCAGAAGAAGAACTTTTCGGAGACGTCGTGCAGGTGGTGCGCCACTTTCTGGAAGCGCTTGTAGCCCTCGCCGAGGTTGGGTGCGATGCGGTTCATCTGCGCCGCCATGGCATCGACGTCGCCGACCAGATCGGCCTGGCTGCCATCCTCGAAGAAGCAGCGCCACTGCGGCTCCAGCTTGATCAGCGGCAGGTCGGTGGCCAGGTCGCGCCCGGCCTCAGCGAAGATACGCCGCAGCACGCGCGGCACCGTCAGGATCGTCGGCCCCATGTCGAAGCGGAAATTGCCGCGGCCGTCCGGCGATGCCAGGGTCAGCACCGCTGCCTTGCCGCCCAACCAGGGGTTCTTGTCGAGCACGGTGACGCGGTGGCCGCGGGCACGCGCGACGGCGGCAGCGGCCAGACCACCCAGGCCGGAGCCGACGAGGACAACATGGGACATGGCGTTCTCTTCTTTACTGTGCCGCGATGGCGAAAGCTGGCTGCGCCGGCTCGCGCACCGTCACCGGTAATCCCAGATCGGCCTGCAGCAGCCGCGTGGTGATGCGCGCACCCTCATAGATCACCGGCAGGCCGGACCCCGGATGCGTGCCGCCGCCCACCAGATACAGTCCCTCGGTGTTCTGGAACCGGTTACCCGGGCGCCAATGCAGCATCTGGCCGATCTCATGGCTTAGGTTGAAGGTGGCGCCGTAGCCGATGGCATAGTCGTCATGCCAGCCCTGCGGGGTGACGATCTTCTCGTAGCGGATGCGGTTGCGGATGTCCGGCACGCCCAGCGCCTGGATGCGGTCCAGCGCGATCTCGCGGAACGGCGCCAGCTCCTTTTGCCAATCCAGCCCGAAACGCAGGTTTGGCACCGGCACCAGCAGGTACAGCGCGGTGTGGCCCGGCGGCGCCATGCTGGGGTCGGTGGCGCTGGGGTTGTGCAGGTACAGGCTGGGCACCGCCGGGATCACGCCACGCTCGATCTGCGCAATGTTTTCCATGTATTCGCGGCTGAGCAGCACGTTGTGGTGCTGAATGGCCGGGCATTCGCCCTCGATGCCCAGGTACAGCATGAAGGTGGAGCAGGAGTAGTTCGACTTGTCGATCTTGGCGTCCGACCATTTCCGGCGCAGCGCCGGCGGCACCAGCTTGGGCATGGCGTGGGCAAAATCGGCGTTCATCACCACCGCATCGGCGGCGACGTGCTGGCCGCCGACCTCCACGCCGATGGCGCGCTTGCCGGCAAAGGCAATGCGATCCACCGCGGTTTCCATGCGGAATTCTACCCCGAGCCGACGCGCCACCCGCGCCATTGCCTCCGAGACGCCGCCCAGCCCGCCTTTCACGTGGAACACGCCGTGCTCGTATTCCAGGAAACTCAGGATGGTGAAGAGCGCCGGGCATTTGAACGGACTCATTCCCAGGTATTTGGTCT
>CAXTJY010000067.1:0-1054 GCA_964244395.1 uncultured Rhodovarius sp. | reverse complement strand
GCGAAGGCGAGGCGGATGCGCGGGTCAGCAAAATACTTGCGCAGGTCCTGATCGACCGAGAGGTGCGGCCGCAGCCGCATCAGCCCTTTCAGCATCGGCACGGTAAACAAATCTGCTGGGGAGAGAATGGGATTCTCCAGGATCGGCCGGAACGCTTCCAGCTTCACCCGGTTCTCCCGCATGAACATTTCCAGCCCTGCCACGTCGCCGGGTGCGATGGCCCTGATCTGCTCGGCCATCCGCGCCATGTCGGGCGTGGCGTCCAGCACCGCCGGCGCGCCCTCGCCCTCGAAGATGACGCGGTATTGCGGGTCGAGCCGGATCAGCTCGACCTCATGCTCCAGCTCGGCGCCGCAGGACTGGAAGATCTCCTTCAGGATGCGCGGATAGAGAAAGAAGGTCGGCCCGAGATCGAAGCGATAGCCCTCCGCCGCCATGGTGCGAGTGCGACCGCCGACCACGGCATCCTTCTCGAACACCGTAACCTTCGCGCCGCCGGCGGCCAGTTGCATCGCGGCCGCCAGCCCGCCAGGGCCGGCGCCGATGATCGCGACATGCGCCGATGGGCGCTCGAGATAGGGGCTGGCGAGCGGGGCGTTCATCGAATGATCATGTCTCTTGGGCGGTCATTTGCGGCGCTTCGGGGAGTTGGCAAGGGCTTGGGGCGCTCAAGCCGCCATCAAGGCCATAAGCGGCGCCGCCTCGCGAAGTTGCGCCATGGCCGCGGAAGCCCGAGGCAGCAGGCGGCGCAGGTAGAATTCGGCAATGGGGGCATAGCCGGGCTCCAGCGCCGCCGCGCGGGCCAGCATCCAGCCGCCCAGCACCCAGCCGCAGGCCTCGAGATAGGCGTTGGCCCCTGCCGCGACGGTGTCGGCATCGGCATTCAGCAGGAAATCGGTCGCCGCCGATAATTCACCGGCGATCCCCGCCAGCGCCGGAAACGCCGCCACTTCGGCCAGCACCGCCTGCATCGCGGCGCCCCCATCGCCGCGCAGCTTGCGGCCGACCAGATCCAGCGCCTGGATGCCGTTGGTGCCCTCGTAGATCGGCGTGA
>CAXTJY010000066.1:10049-11315 GCA_964244395.1 uncultured Rhodovarius sp. | reverse complement strand
GATGGTGATGCGCGCCTGCCCGCCGCCGCGCAGCGCCTCGGCCGCCTCCGCGCTGATGCCCAGCCCCGGAATGCCTGGCCCGCCGGCCCGTCCGGAGGAGCCGGAGACCGGCCCAACCCCCGGCTCCGGCTGCACGATCAGGAAGGCGGCGGCCCCGGCCTCGGTGGCGGCGGCCAGCTTCACGCGCCGGTGCAGCGTGTGGGTGGCGAAAGGGTATTCATGCCGCGCCATCACTGCCAGGCCATCCAGTCGGCCCGGCTGCGGCGCGCCGCGGCCGAGGTCACGCACGTCCAGCGTCAGGCCCTCGCAGGGCATGGTTCCGAGCAGCGGCGCGCAGTCCAGCAGCTTGCCGTTGTGTTCAAGCCGGGCGGCCTGGCAGGTCCAGCCGGCATAGGCCGTGGCCTCGTTGCGAACGGGGCCTATGGCGGCCATTCGAACCGCCGCGAAGGTGAAGCCGCTGGCGGCGCTGTCGCTGCCCGCCAACCGCCCGCCGGCATCGCACAGCGCGTTGAAATCGCTCCATAGCAGCGGGTCGGCGGCAACGGCCTCCAGCAGCTTGGCCAGCCCTTCGCCCTCGCGCTGGCCGCCGCCTGCCGTCATTGCGCGCGGATGTTCTGCGCCCGGGCGATCTCGGCGATGCGAGCGAGGTCGGCGCGGACCAGGGCGCCGAATGCCTCCGGCCCCGTGGCGCGCGGCAGCACCGCCAGCGCGTCCAACCGTGGGGCCAGCTCGGGCGAGCTCACCACGCCGCGCAGCGCCTCCGCCATGCGGGAGATCACCGCCGCCGGCACCCGCGCCGGCGCCAGCAGGCCCCACCAATGCTCGTTCAGCAGGTCGATGCCCTGCTCGCGCATCGTGGGCACCTGCGGCAGCACCGCCAGCCGCTCGCTGCCCATCACGCCCAGCGACTTGACCTGGCCCGACTGCACCTGCGGCAGCGCCGAGGCCAGCGACACGAACACGGCGTTGACGTTGCCGGCCGCCAGATCGAGCATCGCCGGGCCGCCGCCGCGATAGGGCACGTGGGTCAGTCGCGTGCCGGTGGCGCGCTGGAACAGCTCGCCTGACAGATGGCTGGCGGCGCCGACGCCGCCGGAGCCGTAATTCATCGTATCCGGCCGGGCCCGGGCAAGCCCGGCGAATTCGGCTGCGGTGCTCGCCGAAATGTTGTTCGCGCCAAACATCATCAGAGGCGCCACGCCGATCAGCGACACCGGCGCAAAATCGGCGATGGGGTCGAACGGCACCCGATCCTGCATTGCCGGG
>CAXTJY010000066.1:8685-10039 GCA_964244395.1 uncultured Rhodovarius sp. | reverse complement strand
AAAGGAAGGTCCGCCAGCAGCACGGTCGTGCCATCGGCCGGCGAACGCGCGACGTATTCGGCGCCGAGCATCGATCCGGCCCCGGGCCGGTTCTCGATGATGACGGTCTGCCCCAGCGCGGCGGCCAGGCCGGGCTGAATGAGCCGCCCCAGCACGTCTGAGGAACCCCCGGGTGCGAAGGGCACAACGATGCGCAGCGCGCGATCCTGGGCGAAAGCGGGGGCGGCCAGCAGGGCCGGCAGCGTGCGGCGGCGCATCATGCGGCCTCCTCCACGCCGCACCATTCCGCGATGAACAATGCCATCGACAGGGTCGTAGTTTTCAGGTGGTCCAGATGGGTGCGCTCGTCGAACGCATGCGCGCCCTCGCCGCGCGGGCCGTAGCACAGGCCGGGAATGCCGAAATACAGGCCGTAGAAGCGGGTGTCGTTGACCGCGGTGGTGATGCGGGCGGGCATCTCGTCGCCGAAAGCCGCCTCGTGCGAGCGAGCCAGCACAGCCTCGGCCTCGGTGCCTGGCTCCAGCACGTAGCCATCGGCCAGAAAGCCGTGCCAGGTCAGTTCCGGCGGGTTGTTGGCCATGAAGCCATCGGCGCGGGCGGCGGCGGCCACCGCATCCTCAACCGCCTTCTGCACTGCGGCGACTTCCTGCCCCGGCAGCAGGCCGATGCGGCAATCCACCTCACACCATGCCGGGGTCGAGCTGGCCCAGTCGCCGCCACGGATGATGCCGGGATTGAATTTGATCGGCGCGTCGAGCCCCTTGTACCAAGGATGGTTGGCGGCCGCCTTGTTCGCCTCCAGGGTATGCGCGTACAGCGCCTGCACCAGCTGGAAGGCCGACATGATCGCGTTGCTGCCGGTCTGCGCGACCGCGACATGCACCGGAATGCCTGCGACGCGGATGCGGAACCACAGCGTCCCGGTATGCGCCCGGGTAATGGTGCCGCCCGTGGGCTCCGGGATCAGCGCGGCCTCGGCGCGATAGCCCCGAAGCAGCGTCGCCAACGCGCCGTTGCCGGTGCTTTCCTCCTCGGTGACGGTCTCGACATGAATGCGCGCGGTGGGGCGCAGCCCGGCGGTGGCCAGGGCATCCATCGCGAAGAACATGGCGGCGACGCCAGATTTCATGTCGTGCGCGCCACGGCCGTACATCCAGCCGTCATGGATTTCGGCGGCGTAGGGCGGATGGGTCCACATCTCGACCGGGCCTTCCGGCACTACATCGATATGCCCCTGCATGATGAGGCTGCGGCCGGTGGCGTTGGCCGGCTCGTAAGTGCCCACGACCTGGATAGAGCCCGCTGGGTCCACATCGACCATCGGGCTCGCCTTGGGATGCGCCTCCAACGCCAC
>CAXTJY010000066.1:7860-8671 GCA_964244395.1 uncultured Rhodovarius sp. | reverse complement strand
ATGGCGAACGATCTGGGCCAGGAAGGCGGCCTGGTCGGCAAAATTCGCTTCGATGGCGGCGCGAAGGCGGTCGATCAGTGCGGTGCTGGGCATGCCGGTCCTGGAATGGTGCGGCGCAGCTTCGCGCGGCCGGGGGCTCGCCGCAACCTCAGTAACGCACCACCTTCCGGCAAAGCGCCCAAGGCACCGCCACCGCCAGCACCAGCCCCGCCAGCACAATCCAGATCAGCCGCCCCTGCCACGCCGGCCCGCCCAATCTTTCCAGCATGATCGCCGCGAACACGCCCAGGCCGAAAATCCCCAGCCCCAGGAACTTGCCGCCCACCGTCACCTCTCGCCGCGGCTCCGGCGGCGGGAAGGCGCCGCTCACCCCACACCCCGCAGCGCCACCACCGCGCCGTTGTCGCATTGCAGATAGGCGCTGCCCTGCGCCACCGCCGGCTGCAACTGGCAGCCCGCCGGCAGCCGAAGCCGGGCGGACACCTCGCCATTGCCGGCATCCACCTCGAAGAGCTGCGCGTGGCTGCCGGCCACCAGCAGCCGGCCGCCAGCCAGCACCGGCGGCCCCCAGCTGATCGGCCCACGGCTTCGCCGTTCGTCGGTGAAGCGCGGCAGGTCGCAGATCCAGCGCACTCGGCCGTCGTCGCGGCCCATCGCCAGCAGCTGGTTCTCCCGCGTCAGCACGAACAGCCAGTCGCCGGCGGCCCAGGGGGTCTGGCTGCCGCCGACCTCGCGCTCCCACACCCGGCGGCCCGAACGCAGGTCGATGGCCGTGGCCAGCCCGCCCACGCCAACGGCGAAGACGATGCCG
>CAXTJY010000066.1:0-7850 GCA_964244395.1 uncultured Rhodovarius sp. | reverse complement strand
GGTGATGGCGCCGATATCGGCGATGGAGGCGGCCACGGCGCGGTTGCCGGCCAGGCTCTCATTCCACACCGGCCGGCCATCGGCGATTCGCAGCGCCGTCAGCTCGCCCGAGGCCAGACCGGCCACTGCGACGTCGCCCGCCACGGCCAGCGAGGCCAGGCCCAGCTGCAACGCCTGCACCGGCTGGCCGCGGAAGATCCACAGCTGCCGGCCATCCTCGACCGACAGGGCGACGACCGTGTTCTCCGTGGTCGGCACCAGCAGCCGGCCGCCGGTGACGGTCAGCCCCCCCCGCGCCGGCGCCGGCAGCGGTGCACGCCATTTGATGGTGCCATTCGCGGGGTCCAGCGCCATTGCCTCCGCAAGGCCGGTCACCGCGTAGAGGATGCCGCCTTCGAACGCGATGGAACCGCCCAGCGCGCCGTCCCGGTCCCGCCGCGGCCGCGTGTCGGTCTGCCAGCGCCGGCCGCCGCGTGCCACGTCCAGGCTGCTGACCCAGCCAAAGGCGTCCATCGCATACACCGCATCCGCGGTGACGATGGGCCCTGCCGTCATCCGGTAGCGATAGGTGTTGCCGCTGCCGATCGACGTGCGCCACACCTCGCCCAGCGGGCTGGGCAGTGCCGGGTGGCCCGGGGCGTGGTTGAGCGTGCCGCCGGGCTGCGGCCATTCCAGCAGCATTTGGGGAGCCGGCAGCGTCAGCGTCCGGCTGGCGGCGGAGGCATCGACGCTGATCGGCCGGGTGTTGGCGGCGATGACCGAGATGCGCTCACCCACCAGCGGCGTCTTGCTGCTGCCCAGCACGCGCTCGGCGGCATCGGTCAGGGTGTCGCAGCCGGCCAGCATCAGGGCACCGCCGGAGAGAAGGCCCCGCCGCGAAGCGGCGATCAAGAGAGGATTGCGCCGGGATGCCATATGATTATCCATCGATACCGGTGAGCAGGCGTTGGGCGCGGTCGCGCACGCCCTGGGGCACCGCGTCGTCGCGGGCGAGTTCGGTCAACCTGCGACGGGCGTCGTCGTTCTGGCCCGCCGCGAGCGCGGCCAGCGCCAGGATTTCCCGCGCCGAGGCACCCCACGGGCCGGCGGCGAGGGGGGTGAGCCGGGTGCGGATCTCGGCCGCGTTGGCAGGCTCCAGCGCATGCGTCGCCCACATCAGGGTGGCGAGGTCGCGGTACAGCGCATCGGCACTGCCATCCGCCGCGACCTGGTTCCAGATCGTCAGCGCGGCCGGCTTGTCACCGGCCTCCGCAGCCAGGGCGGCCGCGCGCAGCCGGGTCAGCACCCGGTAACCGGTGGGGGCGTCGTTCGCCAGCGTGGCCATGCGCGCTGCAATGGCCCGGGTGTCGGCACCGTCCGCCGCCGCGTCGCGCGTGCTGCTCAGGTAGGCCTCGGCGGTGATGCCGGCCTGGCGGGACTGGTACCAGTTCCAGCCCTGCCAGCCGGCCACGCCGGCCAGCACCAGCAAGGCCACGGTGCCGAACAGCCCACCGAAGCGCTTCGCCAGGCGCGCCGCGCGCTCCTGCCGCAGCTCCTCATCAACTTCATCGACCAGATCGGGCACTGCGGCGGAATTCCTGCAAACTGCGGGGGGTATAGCGCCGGGTGGGGCAAGCGTTAAGGGCTGCGGGAGCAGAGTGCGGCCATGCGCATCTCCACCCTGCTGACGCTGTGCCTGCTGGCCGCCTGCGACGGGCCTGGCCTGTTCGCCGCGGGGGCGGTAAACGTGGCCTCGTTGACGCTGACGGGGCGGGCGGTCCCCGACCTGGTGGTGAGCGGGGTCAGCGGCCGGGACTGCTCCGTGGCGCGGCTGGATCGCGGGCAGAGCTATTGCGGGCCGTCAAATGCCGAGCCGCCCCCTGCCCCGTTCTGCACCCGCAGCCTGGGCAGCGTGGATTGTTGGACACGGGCACCGCTGGCTACGCCGGCGCAGCGCGGGGTGGCGGATGCGCCGGTGCCGGTGGGCGGGGATATGCGAAGGTGGCCTTACCTTTGGTGAGGCCTCAGATTGCCACCCGAACCCCCAGCTCCACCACCCGGTCGCTGGGAATCCGGAAGAACTCCGTCGCCGGCACCGAATTGCGGGACATCAGCCGGAAGATGTATTGCTGCCATGGCCACATCTTCGGCACCGCCGCCTGCACGATGGTCTCGCGCCCGAGGAAGTAGCTGGCCTGCATCGTCTCGAAGCGGATCTTGCCCTCCGCGTTGAGTGTCTCCAGTTCGCGGGGCACATTCGGGCTTTCCTGGAAGCCGTATCGAAGCAGCACACGGTGGATGTTGGGCGCCAGTTCGCTCACCTCCCGCCTGCGGTCGTCGCCCACCGTCGGCACGTCCTCGGTCATCACGGTCACGAAGAGCACCCGCTCATGCAGCACCTTGTTGTGCTTCAGGTTGTGCAGCAGCGCGCCGGGCAGGAAATCCTTCTCACCGGTCATGAAGATAGCAATGCCGGGCACCCGGGTGGTGCGGCTTTGCGGCAGGCGGGCGATATAGCTGGTCAGCGGTAGGCTGTCCTGACGGAATCGCTGCAGCAACAGCTGGCGTGCCTGATACCAGGTGATCATCAGGATCGAGACGAGCAGGCCCAAAACCAGCGGCACATAGCCGCCATCAGGGATCTTCAGCGCGGTCGAGGCGAAGAACATCAGGTCCATCACCACCAGCGGGGTGAACACCAGGGCGATGACCCAAATCGGCCAATTGAAGTTCCGCCGCAGAACCAACACCGCCAGAATCGAACTGGCGATGAAGGTACCGGTCACCGCAAAGCCATAGGCCGCCGCCATGCTGTCGCTGTTCCTGAACTCCAGGACCAGCACCAGCACGCCGATGAGCAGAGCAAAATTGACCTGGGGCATGTAAATCTGCCCCTCCTCGGTGGCCGAGGTGTGGCAAACGACAAGACGCGGCAGCAGGCCGAGCTGCACGCTCTGCCGGGCAATCGAGTAACAACCCGAGATCAGTGCCTGGGAGGCGATGACGGTGGCGGCGCACGCCAGGATCACGAGCGGCACGCGGAACCATTCCGGCGCCAGCAAATAGAACGGGTTTTCGATCGCCTCCGGCTCGCGCAGCAGCAGCGCGCCTTGGCCGAAATAGTTGAGCGCCAGCGCAGGCAGCACGAACGCCAGCCACATGAAGCGGATGGGCCGGCGGCCGAAATGGCCCATATCGGCATACAGCGCCTCCGCCCCAGTTACCGCCAGCACCACCGCGCCCATCGCGAAGAAGGCCTCGAAATGGTAATGGATGAAGAAGGTAATGGCGTAGGTGGGCGACAGCGCGGCCAGCACCCCAGGCTCGCGCACGATCTCCATCGCCCCCAGCAGCCCGATCACGCCGAACCAGATGGCGCAGACCGGGCCGAAGAACACGCCGATGGAATGGGTGCCGCGATATTGCACCGCGAACAGCGCGATCAGGATGACCAGCGAGATCGGCACCACCGCATGCTCGAAGACGGGATCGACCACCTTCAATCCTTCGACGGCCGACAGCACCGAGATCGCCGGGGTGATCACCCCGTCACCGAAGAACAGCGCGGCGCCGATGATGCCGATGACCACCACGATCCAACGACCGCGGGCGGACTGGGTGGTGCGGGTCGCCAGCGCCATCAGCGCCAGGATACCCCCCTCGCCCCGGTTGTCGGCCTGCATGATGACCATCACGTATTTCACGGTGACGGTGAGCATGAGCGCCCAGAAGATCAGGCTGAGGACGCCCAGGATCTCCCAACGCTCGATGCCGCCATCGCTGAAATGCAGCAGCGAGGCACGCAGCGCATAAAGCGGCGAGGTGCCGATATCGCCGTAGACGACGCCCAGCACGCCCAGCGCGGTGGCGGCGGTCAGCCGGCCCGTGGCGTCATGGCCGCCCGTCCCATCCGCCGCCTGGCCGGCGGGCGGCGCGTGCCCTCCCCCGGCCTCGGGCCTCGGCTGGGGGGACACCGGGAGGGGGGGAGCTTGGCTCATCTGCCCGCACAATAGCGGGTTTGGTCATGCGGTTGCAGGGGTGGCTTCGAAAAACCCGGGCGGTGGACACCCTGCCCCGGCGCCCATAGTTTGCGGCCATGCCGCTCGACCCGTTTCGCCGTGCCCTTCTGGCCGCGCCGCTGCTCGCCGGCACGGCTCGGGCGCACGCCATCATCCGCACCTCCACCCCCACGCCGGGGGCGCGAATCGGCACAGGGCCGCTGGCCATAAGGCTGGTTTTCAACAGCCGGCTGGACCACGCGCGCAGCCAGCTTGCTGTGGCGCCGGCCCGGTTGGGCGGCGGCGGCACCGCTGACGAGGTGCGGATACCGATCGCCGCCGAATCGCCGCCCACCGAGCTGCTGGGCCAGACCGCGCCGCTGACCCCGGGCCCCTGGCGCATCCGCTGGCAGGTGCTGGCGCTGGACGGCCACATAACCCGCGGCGACATCGCCTTCACCGTGGCGGCCTGATCCCGGGTGGAGCTGTTCCTCGACCTTTATGGCTTTCTCTCGGTGGTGCTGCACGCCGCAGAGCTGATGGCGCGCAGCATGCTGATGGGGGCGATCGCCTTCCTGGCCTTCCTGGCCGTGCCGGTTTCTCGGCGCCTGGCGCCGAACGAAGGCGCGCTGCTGCTGGGCGTCGCCCGCCGCGCCATCCGCTGGGGCGGCTGGCTGACCCTGGGCGCGGTCGCGCTGTCTTCCGGCCTCGGCTTCGTGGCGCTGATCGGCACGCTGAACCTTTCGGTCTGGCGCGCGCTGGGCGCCGGCTTCGTGCTCAGCGCGCTCGGCGTCATGGCGTGCGCCGCGCTGGCGTTGGCCATGCCGATGCGGCGCTGGCCGCAGCTTGCGGTGGCATTCGCCCTGCTTCTGGCGGCGGTGTCGGGCAGCCATGCCATGTCGCGCACCGACGACCGGCTGCCGATGCTGGCAGCCACCGCCATTCATCAGGCCGGCGCCGCGCTGTGGCTGGGCGGGCTGCCGGCGCTGCTGATGGCGCTGCGGCTGCCCTGGCGGGTGGCGGCGGCCCAGGCGGTCGGCGCGCGCTATTCCGTGCTGGCGGCGCTGGGCGTGCTCGGCATCGTGGCGGGCGTCGTCGGCTACTATATCGGTTATGTCGGGGCGCCTGCAGCGATCTACGGCACCGCCTATGGCGCCATGAGCGCCACCAAGACCGTCCTGTTCGGCGTGCTGCTGCTGCTGGGGCTGGCCAATTTCCTGCTGCTGCACCGCTTCGCCCGCACCGGTACGTTCCTTCCCCGCCTGCGCCGCTTCGTGGAGTGCGAGGTCATCATCGGCATATGCGTCTTTGGCATCGCCGCCTCGCTGACGTCCGTGCCTCCCGCCGCCGACCTTCCCGACGACCGGGTGACCTGGGCCGAGATTACCGAGCGCGCCGTCCCGCACGCTCCACGCCTGCACTCCCCCAGCCACGCCGATCTCGGCATCCCCGCCCTGCAAGCGCAGCTCGATTCGGAATGGCGCGCCAGGGCCGAGAGCGACCGGCCGCAGGCCTTCATCCCCGGTGAGGGCTTTCTCCCGCCGCGCAACGCCTTCGACATCGCCTGGAGCGAATACAACCACCACATGTCCGGCTTCGTGGTGCTCGCGGTCGGGCTGGTGGCGCTGCTCGATGCCACCCGCCGAGTGCCCTGGGCGCGGCATTGGCCGCTGCTGTTCATCGGCCTCGCCGTCTTCCTGTTCATGCGCAGCGACCCGGAGGCCTGGCCGCTGGGCGATATCGGCTTCCTGGAATCGCTACGCGATCCGGAAGTATTGCAGCACAAGCTGCTGTCGCTGCTGGTGGTGGTCTTCGCCATCTCGGAGTGGACCGTGCGGCTGCGCGGGAAAAGGGGCCCGGCCGCCTACGTCTTCCCCATCGCCATGGCCACCGGCGGCTTCCTGCTGCTGGCGCACACCCACGCCATCGCCAACGTAAAAGAAGCGCTGCTGGTCGAACTGTCGCACCTGCCGCTCGGCGCCGCCGCCATCATCGCCGCCTGCGCCCGCTGGCTGGAGCTGCGTGCCGGCGGAGCGCGGGAGGCCCGGGTGGCCCGCTGGGTCTGGCCTTGCTGCCTGGTGTTCATCTCGGGCCTGCTGATTCTCTACCGTGAGGCTTGACGCGGCCCTGGCCCGCGCGGTCACCGGGCTGGTCGCCGTCAGCCTGGCGCATGCGCGGCTGGTGGTCGCCGCCTTCGTCGGGCTGACGCTGGCCGCCGGCTGGGTTGCCGCGACCCGCTTCGAACTGAACTCGGACGTCACCCGCCTGTTCCCGCAGGATCTGCCCTGGCGGATCAACGAACGCGCCATGGACGTGGCCTTCCCGGACCGTATCGACGTCATCGCCGTGGTGGTGGACGCGCCGGCGCCCGCCACCGCCGACCGCGCCGCCGAGGCACTGGCCGAGATGCTGCGCGCCCAGCCCACCCTCTTCCGCAACGTCCGCCGGCCGGATGCCGGGCCGTTCTTCGAACGCCACGCCGCGCTCTTCCTGCCGCTCGCCGAGGTACGGGACCTGACCGAGCGGCTGATTGAGGCGCAGCCACTCCTCGGCACCCTGGCCGCCGACCCCAGCCTGCGCGGAATCGCCGAGCTGCTCCGCACCGCCATGGAAGGTGTCAGTCGGGGCGACGCCAGCCTGGACCAGCTTGCCGGCCCGCTGCGCGCCTTCCTGCAGGCCGCCGAGGCGGCGCTGGCCACCCGGGTGGTGGAGCCGGACTGGACCCGGATGATGACGGGTCGGGCACCGGGCGCGCTGGAAACCCGCCGCTTCGTCCTGGCCCAGCCGGTGCTGGACTTCGCGTCGCTGGAAGCCGGCGCATCCGCCACCGAGGCGATCCGGGCGGCCGCCGCCACCCTGTCCGCCCCCGGCCTGCGCATCCGCATCACCGGCAACATCCCGATGGCCGACGAGGAATTCGCCACCCTGGCCGACGGCGCCATCGAGAACGTCACCCTGTCGCTTGGGCTGACCGCGCTGTTGCTGTGGCTGGCGTTGCGCAGCTTCCGTCTCATTCTGCCGCTGCTGGCGCTGGTGGTGTGTGGGCTGGTCTGGACGGCGGCGTTTGGCGTGCTCGCCGTGGGGCATTTCAACCCGCTATCGATCGCCTTCGCCGTGTTGTTCATCGGGCTCGGGGTGGATTTCGGCATCCAGTACGCGGTGCAATACCGGGCCGAGCGGCTGGCCGCCGGCGCCCTGGCCCCTGCCCTGCTGGCCGCGGCGCGCACCGCGGGGCCGGGCATGACGCTGGCGGCGCTGGCCTGCGCTCTCAGCTTCCTCTCCTTCATCCCGACCGACTACCTGGGTGTGAGCGAACTTGGCCTGATCGCCGGGGCAGGGATGCTGATCGGCTGGTTCATGGCGATGACCTTGCTGCCGGCCCTGCTGCTGCTGGCCGCGCCCCGCGCCGAGGCGCGCGAGGTCGGCTACGCCGCGCTTCGGCCGCTCGATGCCTGGCTGCTGCGCCGGGCCAGGCCGGTGGTGGTGGCTTCGATGTTGCTGGGGCTGGCCTGCGCCGCCACCCTGCCCTGGCTGGCCTTCGACACCGACCCGCTGAATCTGCGGGACCCGACCAAGGAATCCGTCAGCACCTATCGCGAATTGATGCTGAGCGCCGACACCAACCCCAACACGCTGGATATCCTGGCACCGGACCTCGACGCCGCCCGCGCCCTTGCAGCCCGGCTGGGGGCGTTGCCCGAGGTGGGCCGGGCGCTGACGCTGGCCAGCTTCGTGCCTGAGGATCAGCCCGAAAAGCTGGCGCTGATCGAGGATGCCGCCGGGCTGCTCGGCCCCACCCTGGCCACCCCGGCCGGCTCACCGCCCAACGACGCCGCAGTCGCCGCCGCCCTGGCCCGGGCCGGGCTGGCGCTG
>CAXTJY010000065.1:1439-11323 GCA_964244395.1 uncultured Rhodovarius sp. | reverse complement strand
TCGCCATCTGCGCGGGGATGACGAGGTCGCCCTCATTCTCGCGGTCCTCGTCATCGACCAGGATGAACATGCGGCCGTTGCGCGCTTCCTCCAGCAATTCCGCCGCGGGCGAAATAAAGTCGGCGAAGCGGGTGGTGGTGGTCTTCAAGCGCGGAACTCCAGGCGTGTACCGGTCCGTGGCAAAACCCCGGATGGCCGGCATGCGAAAAAATAAGCCAGATCGAGGAACGTCGCTGACACGTCAGCGATATTCCGTGAGGCGGGCGACGTAGCGGGCGAGCGTATCCACCTCGAAATTCACCCGGTCGCCCGGCTGCAAGGTGCCGAAGGTGGTGTGGGCGGCGGTATGCGGGATGATGTTGACGCCGAAACTGTCGGGTCCGACCTCGTTCACCGTCAGCGACACACCGTCCAGCGCCACGCTGCCCTTGCTGGCAACGTGCCGGGCCAGCCCGTCCGGTACCTGGAAGCGCCAGCGCACCGAGGCGTTCTCGGGGGTGGCTTCCAGCACCTGGGCCACGGCATCGACATGACCGGCGACGATGTGGCCACCCAGTTCGTCGCCCAGGCGTAGGCTGCGTTCAAGATTGACGCGGCTGCCCTGGCGCCAGCCGCCCAGGGTGGTGCGGGCCAGGGTTTCGGCGCTGGCATCGACGGCGAATTCGTCGCCCGCCAGCCGCACCACCGTCAGGCAGACGCCGGAGCAACAGATCGATGCACCCAACGCCGTCGCCGGCTCGGCCAGGAAGGCTGGCGCCACGCCGATCAGCACGCGCATATCGTGGCCGCCGCCGATCGGCTGCACCTCGCGCACGGTGCCCAACGCGGTGACGATTCCGGTGAACATCAGTCGGTCCTCTCGTATTCGCTCAGCACGTCCTGGCCGACGGGGCGGCTTGCCACAAGCTGGTATCTGGGCATGTCGGCCAGCTTTGACAGGGCCAGCGGGCCAATGGCGGGCAGGCCCTCGGCGCCCAGCAGGCCGCCTGCCTGAAACCACATCAGCCGCTGCACCAAGCCGGCGCGCAGCAGGCCGGCGGCGAGGGCCGCGCCGCCCTCGGCGAAGATTCGGGTGACGCCGCGCTGCGCCAGCACTTGCAAAGCGGCCCGCGCGTCCAGCCCGCCATCGCCCCGCGGCGCGGCCAGGATTTCGACGCCGGATTCGAGGTAGGGGGCCAGGGCCGCCGGGCGGTGGCCTGGGCCGGTGACCAGCCAGGTCGGGGTGGACCGCGCGCCCTGCACCATCCGGCTGCCCAGCGGTGTGCGCAGGCGGCCGTCAAAAATGACCCGCGGCGGGGAGACCGGCGCCACCCCAGGGCCGCGTGCTTCATACCCAAGCCCGCGCACCGTCAGCTCCGGGTCGTCGGCCAGAACGGTGCCGCTGCCCACCAGCACCACGTCGTGCCGGGCGCGGGCCGCGTGCACCTCCCGCCGCGCGGCGGGGCCGGTGATCCAGCGGCTTTCGCCCGCGCCGGTGGCAATGCGCCCGTCCAGCGTCGCCGCCAGCTTGAGGGTCACCAGCGGCAGGCCATGAGTGATGCGGCGGATGAAGCCGGCTTGGAGCTGCCGCGCTTCCGGCTCCAGCAGTCCTTCCAGCACCTCGATGCCGGCCTCGCGCAGCCGGGCGAAGCCGCGGCCGTCCACCCGGGCATCCGGGTCACGCATGGCGCAGACCACGCGGGCCACGCCGGCGCGGATAAGCGCGTCGCAGCAGGGGGGCGTGCGGCCCCAATGGCTACACGGCTCAAGGGTGACATAGGCGGTGGCACCGCGGGCCGCCTCGCCGGCGCGGGACAGCGCATCGACCTCGGCATGCGGCCGGCCGCCGGGCTGGGTCCAACCACGCGCGACCACGGCCCCGTCCCGCACCAGCACGCAGCCCACGGCCGGGTTGGGCCAGGCGCGGCCCAGGCCACGGGACGCCACTGCCAACGCCGCCCGCATGTGAGCGGCATCGTCCATCAGCGCTTGTCGAGCTTCCCCAGGAAAGCCTGGAAATCGCTGGCCTCCGAAAAATTCTGGTAGACGCTGGCAAAGCGCACGTAGGCCACCTGGTCTACGCTGCGCAGCTTCTCCATTACGATTTCGCCAACCCGGCGAGACGGGATTTCGGCCTCGGTCTCGCTTTCCAGCCGGCGCTGGATGTCGTTGACGATGCGCTCGATGCGATCCTCGTCGAACGGGCGCTTGCGCATGGCGATGCGGATGGAGCGGGACAGCTTGTCGCGGTCGAACAGTACCCGGCGCCCGTCCGTCTTCACGATGGTGAGATCGCGCAACTGGGTGCGCTCGAAGGTGGTGAAGCGGTTGGAGCACTGCGTGCAGAAGCGGCGACGGCGGATGGCGGCGCCTTCCTCCGCCGGGCGGCTGTCCTTCACCTGGGTTTCCTCGTTGCCGCAGAAGGGGCAGCGCATGTGATCCGGATTCTCCGCTGCCGATTGGCGCTGGTCTTTTGCGGCGCGGATGCAACATGATCAAGCGTTGGGCCGTTGCCAATGCGTGCCAACCTACGGGGAGAACAACCGATGACACGACTGATTCCGCTTGCCGCCGCCGGCCTGATCGGCCTCGCGGCGCCGCAGCCGGCCCTCGCCTTCGGCGTCAGCCAGGCCAGCTTCACCATCGCCGCCAACGGCTCGATGCCGGCTTGCCTGCAGCGGGCGCGCGAAATTCTCGAACAATCCGGCTTGCGGGTGCTGAGCACAGGCAGTGCGTCCGTCGGCGCCGAGCCACAGGATGCCAGCGTGCTGGTGACCGCCTTCTGCCTGCCCAATGCGAACACCGTGGTAATGACGGCGGCGGGCACCAACACCACCGACACCGGGCCGGTGCTGGAGCGGCTGAGGAGCACGATGCAGACCGCGCAGGCACCCGCGGTCGGCAACCGCCCGACCAAATAGGTGCTGCGCCGCCGCCACCTGATGGCCGCGCCGGCGCTGACCGCGGCGGCCGCGAGGGCGCAAGGACGGCTTGTCGATACCTTGTTGGGTTGGCCATGGACGCTTCGGGTTCGATCGACGACGCAGAATTTCGGCTGCAACGCGAGGGCTATGCCGAGGCACTGACCCATCCGGAGGTGCTGGCCGGTGGTGGACCTTTCGGGCGATGGGCCGGACATGCGTGGACGCACCCCGGCCGCATTGGCCAGGGACGCGTTGGTGCGGGACGGCGCGGTGGTGAACGGCCTGGCCATCGGCGCGGCCAGCGGTCCGTTGGCCGAACACTATCGCAGCGACGTCATGGGTGGGGCCGGGGCCTTCGTGATCGAGGCGGAGGACCGACGTGATCTGGCCCGGG
Source organism: uncultured Rhodovarius sp. (assembly GCA_964244395.1). Lineage (GTDB taxonomy): Bacteria > Pseudomonadota > Alphaproteobacteria > Acetobacterales > Acetobacteraceae > Rhodovarius. Next base: position 8,026 of record CAXTJY010000065.1, on the reverse strand, counting down.
CGCTGCGGGCGAAGCTGCTGCGAGAGGTGTCATAGACCAGCGCGGCGGGCCTATCCCTACTCCAGCACGATGTTCCGCGCCCGGATCACGCCGCCCCAGCGGGCCGATTCGGCGGCCATCAGCTCTTCCAGCGCCGGCGCGTCGCGCGGTGGCTGAACCACCAGTCCCAGGCCCCCGAAGCGGGCACGGAAGGCGGCGTCGCCCTGCGCCGCGGCCAGTGCCTGGCGCAGCCTGCCTTCCACGGGCGCCGGCAAGCCACGCGGCGCCGCCACGCCGAACCAGGTCGTGGCCTCATAGCCTGGGTAGCTTTCGGCGATGGCGGGTATTTCGGGCAGCACCGGTAGCCGGTCGCGCGTGGTGACGCCCAGGGCGCGCAGCCGGCCCTCCCGGATGAAGGGCAGCGCGGTCAGCACCACATCGAACATCACCTGCACGTCGCCCGCGATCAGCGAGGTCAGCGCCGGCGCGCTGCCGGGATAGACGATGTTCTCCAGCTCGATCCCGGCGGCGATGGCGAAGAGCTCGCCCGCCAGATGAATCGGATTGCCGACACCGACCGAGGCGGAGTTCAGCGGCCGGGCTCGCGCCATGGCGACGAATTCGGCGATGGTCGCGGCCGGCAGCGCTGCCGGCACCGCCATCACCAGCGGCGTCTCCACCATCACCGCCAGTGCCGTCAGGTCGCGCGCCGGCTGGTAGGGCAGCCGCGGATAGAGCAGCGGGTTCAGCACCATCGAAGCACCCGAGGCCATCAGCAGCGTGTGGCCGTCCGGCGCTGCCTGGGTCACCGCCTGGGTGCCGATGATGGTGTTGCCGCCGGGGCGGTTCTCTACCAGCACGGGCTGGCCGAGTTCGCGCGACAGCAGCTCGGCGATGGCGCGGGCGAGCTGGTCGGTGACGCCGCCGGGCGCGTAGGGGGCCACCAGCCGCACCGGCCGCGTGGGCCAGGCCTGCGCCGCGGCGGGTGACGCAAGCGCGGCCAGGGCGAGGCCGCGGCGTGGAACGCTGGGTGGCATGGCGATATCCTTCTGCCACGAGACTACAGCATGACCCGCGAGTGCGGAATCGCCGGAAGGATGATCGTGCTGCAAGACGGGCAGCCAGGTTCAGCGTCGTCGCCACGACAGGATCAGCCAGGCCAGATGCGGCGGCAGCGCGACGGCAAGCCAGACGCCCACCCAGACGTGCTGCCCGAGAAGCGCCGCCCGCAGGGCCAGCGCCATGCAGGCACCAGAGCCCAGGAAGGCCAGCAGCGGCGCGGGCGGCACGCCCCGGCCTAGGTTCCACCACAGCAGCAGCAATCCCACCGCCTCAATGGCGAGCAGGCTCAGCAGCATGGTGGCCACATGGCCGCCGGCGAAAAAATCATCCATGCGGGCGACAGCAAAGGCGGATTGCCGCCGAAAACGCAATGCTGCCCGAATCGCGACCTACCCAAGCCATGAAACCCTGCTCTGATCCCGCTGTTGCAAAAGGGTTGACGGCAGCACGGCCGGCCTAAATACCGTGAGCTAAACCTTGTCTCTTGGAGGAGCCTTTCATGCGTCTTTCCGCTCTCGCCGTCGCGACCGCCCTGTCGGTTGCACCACTGCTGCCCGCCGCCGCACAGGATGGCGACCCCGAGGCGGGCCGGCGCGTCTTCGCGCAATGCCGCGCCTGCCACATCCTGGATGCCTCGCCGCGCAACAATGTCGGCCCGAACCTGGCTGGGTTGTGGGGCCGCCGCGCCGCCTCGCGCGAGGGCTTTCGGTATTCGGCCAACATGACGCAGCTGGGCTCCACCGGTCATGTCTGGAACGAAGCCAACCTTCGTGCCTACATCACCGACCCCAAGGCGGTGGTGCCGCAGGGCTCGATGGCATTTGCCGGCATCCGCAATCCGGAGCAGCTGAACAACCTGATCGCCTTCCTGCGCACCAACGCGAACCCGCTGCCACCGGCCGCAGCGCCGGCGGCCGCTCCTTCAGGCGGCTGACCTGACCATTGGGTTCGGATTTCGGGGCGCCCGGATTCGAACCGAGGACCTCCTGCTCCCAAAGCAGGCGCGCTACCAGACTGTGCCACGCCCCGGCGGGCGTGGTGTAATGGCCGCCCGGCCCGGACGCAAGCTTCAGGGCGCCTTGCTTTAGGGCGCCGTGCCGAAGATTCGCTGCAGCACCCGGTCGCCGACGCGCAAGTTCAGGCGCTCGGCGGTGCCGGCCGCGAGTTCCAGCGTCGCGCGCACCGGGCCGCCGCTTTCGATGGTGGCCAGGCTGAGCGGCACGGTGCGTTCCGCGATGCGCCGGATGCGACCGTCCGCGGAGATGAACACCATGTCGAGCGAGGTGATGGTGTTGCGCATCCACATGGTGGAGTCGCGCGGCGTTCCCCAGTCGAACAACATGCCCTCCTCCTGGCCGACTGAAGGGCGGAACATCAGGCCAATCATCTGGTGGGCGGAATCGGCCGCCATCTCGACACGGAAACTGTGCCGGGCGCCGTCGCGGCCGATGATGACGAGAGGTTCCTCGCGCAGGCGGGGCTGCGGCTGGTCCACGCCCGGCTGGGCGAGGGCGGGGGTGGCGAGAAGCGCGATGAGCAGGGTGCGACGGTTCATGCGGTCCATCATGCCAGAATTGGAGCGGGATGCAGCAGGGCTTCGGTCTCGGGGCGTAACGGCGCTTCGCGGGGTTCGTCGGCCAGGGTGGTGAACCAGTGCTCCGGCGGATTGCGGCCGGCGGCCCGGTTAAGGGTGAGGCCGCGCAGCAACGTCTCGGCCTCGGGCGGCAGCCGGGAGGGCGGGGTCAGGTCGTTCAGCACGCCCCAGATACCGGCCCAGCAGCGCGCCACGCTCCACGGATTGTAGCCACCGCCACCGAGTACGATCAGGCGTGGCGCCACGTCCCGCAATACGCGGGCCACCGCCCAATGCGCCTGGTTGGACATGGCAAGACGGGAGAGCGGGTCTTCGGCCAGGGCATCGGCGCCACATTGCAGCATGATGGCCTGTGGCCGGAGCCGGGCGGCGATGGGCAGGATGGCGTGATGCAGGACCGCCAGCATGTCTGTATCGGTGGCCCCTTCCGGCAGCGGAAAGTTGGCGGCATGGCCCCCGGCGACGTCATCGGCCGCGCCGGTGAACGGCCAGCGGTTCGCCTCATGCACCGACAGGGTGAAGACACGGGCATCGTTGTGGAAGGCGGCCTGCACGCCGTCGCCGTGATGCGCGTCGATATCGACGTAGAGGATGGAGGTCAGCCCGGCATCGAGCCAAGCCAGGATGCCAAGGACGGCATCATTGACGTAGCAGAAGCCGGAGGCCCGATCGGGCATGCCGTGATGGGTGCCGCCGCCGGGGACATGGACGATGGCCGGGCTGGCCGCGGTCAGGCGCGCGGCGTGGATCACGCCACCGGCGGAGGTGGCGGGCCGGCGGAAGATCTCGCGATAGACCGGATTGCCGTCGGCGCCGATGCGGTGGCGTTCCCGGTCCGCCGGGTTCACAGCCTGGGTGTCTTCGGCGCGGATCAGCGCGGAGATGTAGTCGGGGGTGTGGAAGCGGGTCAGCTCGGCAACCGTGGCGCGCGGGCTGTCGATGTACTGCCCGGGGGTGAACCAGCCGAGGGCGCGGATGAGGTCGAGCGTGGTGGACACGCGCGGGATGGCCAGCGGATGCTTCGCGCCGTAGGTCGAGCCGCGGTAGATCTCGCTGCCGACCAGTAACACGTCTTTACGCAACGTTTACATCCGGTTGGCGTTTGCCCATTGTGTCAATCTCCTTCGGCCGCATCGCGCATGTCACTGCCAACGCCGCTGGCCGGCCTTGGGCTTTCGTGCTGGCGTTCGTGGTGGTCGTCCTCTGGGCTGTCACGGGGCCGCTCTTCGGATTTTCGGATACATGGCAGTTGGTGATCAATACGGGGACGACAATCGTCACCTTCCTGATGGTGTTCCTGATCCAGAATGCGCAGAACCGGGATACCCAGGCGCTGCATTTGAAGCTGGATGAGCTGATCCGGGCGACGGAGGGGGCGCATAATCGGTTGATCGCGCTGGAAGAGCAGGGGGAAGAGGAGCTGGCGCTGGTGAGGCGGGAGATCAGCGACGCGTGCGAGGAGGTGGCGGCCGCGGCAGGTGGAGGCTGACGTCCATGCTTCGGTGGAGGATACGGACAATTTCGACCGCCTCCGCACCTCGTGGATATAACATCACATGTGACCCGCTCGAGAACCGTAGGTAGGCGTCGGGCAGGTGGTCGATGATCCGTCCACGATGCGGATGGCGCGCCACATCCTGTATGGCATGGCGGACGGCCGCGACGTAGCGGCGGGTTCGCTGCTTGGCCCATTGGACGACGCTGTAATGTAGATGCCAGCCACATCGGCTCTTGCCTGCGCCGATAGGATATATCGAGCCATCAGTCCGGGTGTTTGGCTTCCATTTCGGCGAGAAACTCATCGAAGTCGAAGGGTTGAAAGTCACCGCTCGCCTCACCCTCTTCCAACGCCCAAGGAAGCGCGTCCATCTTGTCTCTCAGGGCTGCCAAGCCAGCCTGTACGACAGCCGCCGGCGTCTCGAACAACCCGCTGCGAAGCTGCTCCTGGAAAAATAGGCAGATGATTCGTCCAAAGTGACGGGGGCGGTCTCGTCCATGCGCAGTGCTAGCGCGCCAACTCGCCCGATTCCAGCATCGTCAGGCCTGCGGCATCCCCATCGGAATGATCGTCTTCACCAAACTCGCATCCAGGGCCTCATACTCATGATAGCCGATGGTCGCGTACAGTTCCGCCCGGGTCTGCATCCGCCCCACCGCGTTGTGGGTGCCGCCATCCGCCTTGATCTGGGCGTACAGCCCCTCCATCGCCTTGTTCGCGACCCGCAGATGGCTCACCGGCCAGATCACCATGGCGTAGCCCATCGCCTCGAATTCCGCGGCGGTGAAGAACGGGGTGCGGCCGAATTCCGTCATGTTGGCCAGCAGCTTCACCCCCGGCATCCGGCGGGCGAACTCCTCGAACATTTCGCGCGTGGTCAACGCCTCGGGGAAGATCGCGTCGGCGCCGGCGTCGAGGAAGCGCTTGGCACGGTCCACCGCGGCATCCATGCCGAAGCTGGCCACCGCGTCGGTCCGCGCGATAATGTGCAGGTGCCGCCGCGCCTTGCGGGCGGCGGCGACCTTGGCGCACATCTCCTCCACCGTCGCGAGCTTCTTGTCGTTGAGGTGGCCGCATTTCTTCGGCAGCAGCTGGTCTTCCAGATGCACGGCGGCGGCGCCGGCATCCTCGAAGCCGCGCACCATGTGCATGACGTTCAGCGCCTCGCCATAGCCGGTGTCGCCATCCACCAGCACCGGCAGGCCTGAGGACCGCACGACCTGGCGGATGTACCAGCACACATCGTCCACCGTGATCATGCCGAGATCCGGCAGGCCCATGGTCGCCGACATGGCGGCGCCGGACATGTACAGCGCGTCGAAGCCAGCCTGCTTCGCCAGCAGCGCGGCGATGCCCAGATGGGCGCCGGGCATCTGCAGGATACCGGGCCTGTCCAGCAAGGCGCGGAAGCGGTCGCCGGCTGGGGCTTCGGGCAGGTCGGCGCCGATTACGTAGGGCATGGAGCATTCCTCACAGGAAGAAGACGACAGTCACGAGCCCGAACAGCGGCAGCAGCCAAAGGCAGGCCCAGCCGAAATAGCCGAAGAAGCTGGGCATGCGAACGCCGTCATTCTCGGCGATTGCCTGCACCAGGAAGTTGGGCGCGTTGCCGATATAGGTGTTGGCGCCCATGAACACCGCACCGCAGGAGATCGCCACCAGCACCGGCGCCCCCTGCCCCATCAGCCAGGCAGGCTCGCCGCCAGCCAGGTTGAAAAAGACCAGGTAGGTCGGCGCGTTGTCCAGGAAGCTCGACAGCGCGCCGGTCAGCCAGAAATACACCCAGGGGACGGGCTGGCCGGCAGCGTCCGAGGTGAGCGCCACCAGCGGCCCGAAAGGACCCTGCGCGCCGGCGCGCAGCATCGCCAGCGCCGGCGCCATGCACAGGAAGATGGCGCCGAACAGCTTCGCCACTTCGGCAATAGGGTGCCAGTGGAAGTGGTTGGCGGCGCGCAGGCCAGCCGGCGTCAGCGCCAGCGAGGCTACCGTGATGCCGGCGAAGGCCACCATGCCGGCAAGCCGCTCGATGGCGACGGGCTCGCCCAGTAAGGTCACTTCGCCGGGCTGCCAGACGCCCTGGATCAGCACCACGCCGATGATCAACGCCAGCAGCGCCACGTTGACCCAGCCCTCGATGGCCGGCTTCCCTTCCGGTGTGGGCGGAAGTGGCAGCGCCTCGCGCGCGTAATGCCAACGGTCGAGCAGCCAAAAGGCCAGCAGCAGAATGGCCGCGCACAGCAGGAAGGGGCCGAACAGGTTCTGCAACGGCCAGAAGAACGAGATGCCGCGCAGGAAGCCAAGATAGAGCGGCGGGTCGCCCATCGGCATCAGCGCGCCGCCGATGTTGCTGACCAGAAAGATGAAGAACACGAACACATGCGTCTTGCGGTGGCGATGCGCATTGGCCCGCAGCACCGGCCGGATCAGCAGCACGGACGCGCCGGTGGTGCCCAT
>CAXTJY010000065.1:432-1429 GCA_964244395.1 uncultured Rhodovarius sp. | reverse complement strand
GTGCCCATCAGGCTGGCCAGCGCGGTGCCGGCGGCGAGCAACGCGGTGTTCGTGACCGGCGTTCCATCCAGGTGACCCTTGAGCAGAACCCCGCCGCCCGTGGTGTAGAGCGCCAGCAGCAGCAGCACGAAGGGCAGGTAGTCCTGCAGCGCGACATGCGCGACCACCTCGCCCGCCAGCCGGGAGCCGAAGGCCGCGGCCAGCGGCAGCAGCAGCGCCGCGGCCCACAGGGCGGCGCATTTGCCATGATGCGCCAGCCACAGCCGGGGCGCCGCCAGCGGCAGAAGTGCAATGGTCAGCAGCACGCCGGCGAAGGGGATGTTCCACAGCAGCGAGAGGGGCTGGCCGTCCAGCGGCGCGGCCCCGGCCGGGAGGGCCAGCATCGACAGCGCCGTGAGGAGGGTCCGCATGGCAATCTCCTGACATCCGCGGGGCTGCCAGTCCAGGCCGGGCCTTTCCAGCCGCCCGCAGCGCCCGTAGAACCCTTTCATCCTGAGGAGAGACCGCCATGGAGATGACCGGAGAGCGCCTGATTCCGGCGCCGCGTGAGACCGTTTGGGCCGCGCTGAACGACCCGGTGATGCTGCAGGCGTCGATCCCCGGCTGCGAGGCGGTGGAGAAGACCTCCGTCACCGACATGACAGCCAAGGTGGGGTTGAAGATTGGGCCGATGGCCGCTCGCTTCACCGGCAAGGTGAAGCTGGAGAACATGAAGCCGCCCGAGAGCTACACCATCACAGGCGAGGGCAATGGGGGTGCCATGGGCTTCGCCAAGGGCGGCGCGGATGTGGCGTTGACCGCCACCGGGCCAAACGAGACCCTGCTCAAATACGCGGTGAAGGCCCAGGTCGGCGGCAAGATGGCCCAGCTGGGCGGCCGGCTGATCGACGCCACCGCCAAACAGATGTCGGACCAGTTCTTCGACCGGTTCGCGGCGCAGCTGACGCCGGCCACGGCAACGGTGCCTGAGCTGGAGCGGGCGGCCGCAACCGGGCAG
>CAXTJY010000065.1:0-422 GCA_964244395.1 uncultured Rhodovarius sp. | reverse complement strand
CCACCCGGCTTGACCGCCCCGCAGGCGCCTTCGGTGGTGGTGGACCGTGCCATGGGCGCAGCGCCGAGCCCGCTGCCTATGGGCAATGTAAGCGAGCCCGGCCCGCGTGCCGATCTGACGCCCAAGGTGGCGGCCCCTGCCCCACGCCCGATGCCGGCGCCGGCCGGGGCGATCTCCATCTTCTCGTTGATCCCCAGCGAATTGTTTGGAATGCCGCTGGCTTTCTGGATCGGGCTGGTGCTGTTCCTGCCCATTCCCGTGCTGCTCTTCCTGTTCGGGTGAGCGTCGCCGACACCAGGTTCCCTGGCAGCGTTGCCGACACGCAGGCGCTGCTGGCCGCGGGCGGTTACGTGGCGGACCAGGCGCTGGCTACCACGGTGCATCTGGCGCTGGTGATGCAGCGGCCACTGTTCCTGGAGGGC
>CAXTJY010000064.1:7306-11382 GCA_964244395.1 uncultured Rhodovarius sp. | reverse complement strand
GGAACCCCGCCAAGCCGCGGGGGAAGAAGAGCACCAGGCCAATGATGATGGCGCCCAGGGCCGCCCGCCACAGCTCGGTCAGCCGCACCAATTGCTCATGCAGTCCTGTATAGGCCAGCGCGCCGACCACAGGCCCCACCACCGTCTGTACCCCGCCCAGCAGCACCATCAGCAGCGCGTCAACGCTCCTTGGGATCGCCATGGTGGTGGGAAAGACGCTGCCCTTGCCGAAGGCGAACAGCGCCCCGGCCAGGCCGGCAAACGCCGCGGCCAACGCGAATGCGAGCCAGCGCACCCTGAACGCATCGATGCCGATGGCCTCCGCCCGCAGCGGGCTGTCGCGCTGCGCCCGCAACGCATACCCGATCGGCGCGAAGATCGCCCGGCGCAGCAACAGCGTTCCACCCAGGCAGAGCACCAGCGAGAGGTAGGCGTAGGTGAGCTTTGGCACAGCCCAGGCGCTGGGCCAGACGCCCAATATGCCGTTGTCCCCGCCGGTCACCTCGACCCATTGGAACGCCGTGGACCAGGCGATCTGGGCGAAAGCCAAGGTCAGCATGGCGGAATACACGCCCGATAGTCGCACGCAGAAGAAGCCGAACAGCAATCCCACCAGCCCCGCCGCGAAGGGCGCGGCCAGCAAGCCCACCTCCATTGGCGCCGCGAGGTGCTTGACCAGCAACGCGGCGGCATAGGCGCCGGCGCCGAAATACGCGGCGTGCCCGAAGCTGGCCATCCCGCCGGGCCCCATGATGAAATGCAGACTGGCGGCGAACAGCACGGCGATGGCCAGCTCGCTGACCACCACCAGCGCGTAGTCGCCGAGGAAGGGCGGCACCACGACGCACAAAGCCAAGGCCGCCAGCGCGACCGCGCGGCCAGGGGGCGACATTCCCGACAGCGGCGGCTCCGGCAGCGCCAAACTGGCCGCATGGCCGTCCGGCCGCTTGCCCAGCAGCCCATACGGCCTCACCACCAGCACAACCGCCATCACCAGAAACACCAGCACCAGCGTGATGCGCGGAAACACCAGGATGCCGAAAGCCTGCAACTGCCCGATCAGCAAGGCAGCCAGCGCCGCCCCCGGCAACGACCCCAGCCCGCCCACCACCACGACCACGAAGGCCTCAGAAATGGTGGAGAGGTCCATGTTCAGATTCACGCTCTCCCGCGGTACCTGCAGCGCGCCGGCCAGCCCAGCCAGAGCGGAGCCCAGGAAGAACACGCCGGTGAAGAGCCAACGCTGGTTGACCCCCAGCGCCCCCACCATCTCACGATCCGCCGTCGCCGCCCGCACCAGCACGCCGAACCGCGTTCGCTGAAACAAAATCCACAACAACAACAACATGGCGGCGCCAATGCCGATGAGTACGAGGTCGTAGAGCGGAAACCGCTCGCCCATCACGTCCACCGCGCCGCGCAAACCCGGCGCCCGAGGCCCCAGCAAATCTTGCGGGCCCCAGACCCACTGCGCGACATCCTGCACCACCAGCACCACCCCGAAGGTGGCCAATAATTGGAATAACTCCGGCGCCTTGTAGATGCGGCGCAACACCAGCACCTCCACCACAACGCCGATCAACCCGACCAGCACCGCCGCCAACACCACCCCGCCCCAAAACCCCACATGCCCGCGCGGAAACGAGGTGACCAAACTCCACCCCAGATAAGCTCCCAGCATATACAGACTGCCATGCGCGAAATTGACGATCCGCGTGACCCCGAAAATCACTGTCAACCCAGCTGCCACCAGGAACAAACTCGCCGCCGACGCCAGCCCGGACAGCCCCTGAACCAGAAGGTGCGACATTCAGACGGCAGGGGTGAGTGGCTGCGAGCGTAACCCGCAAGGGGGCTTTGCCCACCTGCGCCCCCCACCAGGGGCGACCCGCTCCTGGACCGTGGTTAGTTGGAGTTTGGGAGCGAGGGCTGGCGGTCGTATGGGAACGGGCGCTCCAGCCCCCTCTCCCAAACTCCAGCCTCCTGGGGTGCAGGGGCCTTTCGGCCCTTGCTGGGTGGGTGTCGGGAGAGCAAAGCCCTCCTGACGAGCCGCGCTCGCAACCCTCACCCTTGCGGCCGGAGTGTCCGCACCACCTCGTCCGGGGGAAGGTATCGGCGGCCGTCGGCGTAGTGCCAGTCGGTCATGACGCCCTTGTTGGCGCGGAGTGCTGTTTTGCCGATGTAGGCGCCGAGGGTGGATTGGTGGTCGATGGCACGGAATTCGACGTCGGCTTCGCCGAAGGCGGTGGGGAATTTCAGGCCGCGCATGGTTTCCACCATCTTGTCGGTCTCGGTGGAGCCGGCTGCTTTCAGCATGGTGACGATGGCGGTGACGGTGTCGTAGGCGACGACCGAACCCAGCTTCGGCGGTTCGCGGAAGCGCGCGGCGTAGGCGGTGCGGAAGCGGGTGTGGTGAGCGTTGTTGATGTCGGCGGCGGGGTAGCCCGAGACGATCCAGTTCTCGGGTGCTTCGTCGCCGAGCGGGTCGAGGTATTCCGGCTCGCCGGTCAGCATCGAGACGACGCGGCGGCGTTCGAACAGCCCGCGGGTCGAGCCCTGGCGGACGAAGTTCGTCAGGTCGGCGCCGAAGGTGACGTTGAAGATCGCTTCGGGATTGGAGCCGGCGAGCGCCTGTACGGTGGCGCCGGCGTCGATGCGGCCCAGCGCGGGAAATTGCTCGGCGACGAAGGTGGTGCCGGGCACGGCGCGGGTCAGCAGCTCCTTGAACCAGCGCACGGCGGACTGGCCGTATTCGTAGTTCGGCGCCACGGTCGCCCAGCGGCGGGCGGGCAGCTTGGCGGCTTCCTCCACCAGCATGGCGCATTGCATGTAGGTACTGGGGCGCAGGCGGAAGGTGTAGGCGTTGCCGCGGGCCCAGACCAACGCGTCGGTCAGCGGCTCGCTTGCCACGAACAGGCGGCGGTTCTGGTTGGCGAAGTCACCCAGCGCCAGGCCGACATTGGACAGGAAGCCGCCGGCGAGCAAGTGCACCCGTTCGTTGCTGATGAGTTCGCCGGCGTGCCGCACCGCGTCCTCCGGTCGGCCGGCATCGTCGCGGAAGAGGGTTTCGAGGCGGCGGCCGTTGATGCCGCCCGCCGCGTTCACCTCATCCAGCGCCAGCGCCCAACCATTGCGGTACGGCGCCAGGAACGCCGGCTGCGAGGTGTAGCTGTTGACCTCGCCGATCCGGATCGCCTCGGCCTGGGCGTTGGCGATGAACGGCGTGGCGACGCCAACGGCCAGGGCCGTGCGGCGGGTGATGGTCATGGGTTGGCACCTCTTTGCGAGGCGGCATGACAAACCATTCATCGCTGCGCCGCAATATCTAAAGCGACGGCAAATCGGTGGCTTTCCGCAAGCCCACCCAGCCCCAGCCGCCCGTCTTGCCGCGCGCCCGCTTCAGCCCGTCCTGCACCGCCCAGAACAGCCGCACCACACGCTTGTCCAGCCCGGTCGAGCCCAGCAAGTCGCCGCCCGGCCAGGGCTTGAACGGGGTCCCGCGGGCGTAGGACCAGATGGCGATGCGGCGGGTCGCGTGGTCGGTCACGCCGCGGCGGTGGAAGCCGGAGGTATCGGCTACAATGAGGGTGTTGGCGCGGGCGGCGAATTTTCTGGGCTCGGGGTAGCCCAGCCGGGCCAGCTCATCGGGCTCGATCCGCAGCGAGCCCTCGCGCGTGCTGCGGTCCGGCGCGGTGGCGGCGCCGATGCTGGCGCGGCGTTCCCACGCCAAGTGTCGTTTCGTTGGGATATGGCTGCCGGGCACATAGGTGAAGCCGGCCTCCTCCGCGTCCACATCCTCCAGGAACAGCCAGGACTTCACCGTGGGATGGAAGGTGTCGAGGTGAAAATCCGACTGCACGTCCGGCTCGGCGGCGCGCACGTTGGAGAAGATGGTCTGGATGAACTGGAACGGCTGCAGCCGGAAGCTGCCGACATAGTCATGCAGCGCGCGGTATTGCGGGTGCGCCAGCGCGGCCTTGGTGGCGGGCAGGCGGCCCAGCGTGCCGGCGTCGAGCGGAATCAACCGCGTCAGGCTGTAGCCATCCAGGAATTCCCGCGCTTCGACGGGTGTGGCG
>CAXTJY010000064.1:5065-7296 GCA_964244395.1 uncultured Rhodovarius sp. | reverse complement strand
GAAGATCTCGGCCTTCATGGCGTCGAACCGATCGGCGGGCAGGAAATTCTCGATCACCAGGAAGCCGTCGCGCAGGAAGTCTTCCCGCTGCGCGGGCGTCAGCCCCTCGGCGCAGGCGGCTCTGCGGCGTTCGGCCATGCGCATGGCCAGGCGGCGGCGGACCAAATGCAGTCCCTGCCGGTTGAGCCCGGCATGGCCCATGACAGGATTTTTCTCGAACGACTTGGCGCCGGTGGCCAGTGCCAGGGCGTGCACCGGCAGCATCGGCCATTGATACCAGGCGGGCATGGCCTGCTCCTATTGCAGAATTGTCCGGCAGCCCCGCGCCAAAGAAGGGAAGGCGCGTAGCCCGGCATGGCGTGCCGGATGGGACCGGCATTATGCTTCCATCATCGCATCCGCGCGCCAGGCATGCCATCCTGGCCGTGAAAAATGGGGACCGCCATGAAACATCGACTGCTCCTGGCAGCGGGCGTAGGTGCCGCGGCGCTTGGGCTTTCGGCCGCGATGGCCCAGGCGCCCACCGCGCCGGCACCGACGGCGGCGCAGCTCGCCGCCCGTGCCCGCACCATAAACACCGGAGGCGAGAACGGCGCCTACCACACGTTGTTCTGCCCGCCCTTCCCGCCTGCTTTGGCTCGGGTGTATTTCAACGGCTACGCCTGCACACCGTCGCGCGGCACGCTGGAGAACATCACCCGTGCGCTGGGCGCTCCAGGCGCCATCGGCTTCGCTCAGCTCGACGTGTACAGCCGCGAGGCAGCGCGTCGGCCCGACGAGTTCGCACGCCTGTCGGTCATCCGTCGCGACATCGCCTGCGAAGGCCTGTGGATGGTCACCAAGAACGAAAGGCTGACCAATCTGGGCGACGTGCAGGGCTTCGCCCGCCGCATCAACTTCATCCTGCCGCCGCGCGAAAGCGGCTCGGCCGCCAGCTTCGCCTATCTGCGCGAGACCGATCCCGAGGGGCTGGGCACGGTGCCCGAGGCCAATATTCGCTACGCCGCGAATACCACCGAGGTGCTGGAGCAGGTGGCCGCCAGCAATGATGGCGCGGTGGGCTTCTTCGTACAATTCGCCGACCCGACGAACGCCAACATCCGACTACTGGTGGAGCGCAACCTGCGCGTCGTGCCGGTGGTGAGCCGCGAGTTGCTGCGCGCCCGGGTGGCCGAACAGGCCGTGTACGAGGTACAGGAGTTCAATCTGAGCGAGGGTGGCGTGCTGGGCATCGGCGGCCGGGCCCGCAGTGCCACCACGGCTTGCACGCCCGTGGCCGTATTCACCGCGACGCCCGAGGCCATGCCGCCCGGCACCACCCGCGATGATCAGCGCGACCTGATCCAGCGACTCCGCGAGGTGCCCTCGGCACAGCTGTTGCCGCAGCAAAGCGCCGTGGCGCGGCTCATTTCCAACACGCGTCGGGTGTCGCAGGGGGCGCTGGAGAGCATGACCAATGCGGCCGAGGCCGCCAGGCGGGCGGCCCAGCGCGCTGTGAACTGACGGGGGCGTCAGCCCACGCCAGTACCGCGTAAGGAAAGGAACACCATCGCGCCGACGAAGACGATGGCGCCGATGAAGATGGTGGTCCAACCTTCTTTCAATCCCACATGGGGGCCATGGTAGGGCCTGCCGTACAGGTCGGTGGGGGCGCTTGCGCGAAGGGTGTGGGGTGGGGTGCTGTAAGTGTCCATGCCACGGTAACTCCGCATTGCAGATTTGGTTTACGCCGCCTGAACAAGACCTCCATCATCGGCAAGCGCCCGGATGTGATGATCCGCCCCGCCGAACAGGCTGTCATTCATCGTCAGCCGCTTGAAGTAATGGCCGCAGGCATACTCGGCGGTCATGGCAATGCCGCCGTGCAGTTGGATGCTTTGCTGACCGATCAGCCGGCCTGAACGCCCGATCTGTACCTTGACCGCGGAAGCGCCGCGCCGCCGCTCGTCCCGGTCCGTCTCGCTGGCCGCCTGCACGGCGTAAAAGCTCATGCTGCGCGCCTGTTCCAACGCCACCAGCATATCGGCCGCGCGGTGCTGCAGGGCCTGGAAGCTGCCAATGGGTTTGCCGAATTGCTGCCGCGTCTTCATGTAGTCCAGCGTCATGGTGTGGGCCATTTCCATGCAGCCCACCGCCTCGAACGCCAGCGCTGCGATGGCCTCGGCCACCACGGCCTCTACCATCGGCGAGCCGTCCTCGGCGATCAACACGGCCGGCGCGTTGTCGAATTC
>CAXTJY010000064.1:0-5055 GCA_964244395.1 uncultured Rhodovarius sp. | reverse complement strand
GGCACTCACCGAGTCCTTGCTGCCGCCGAAGCCGTGGGCCACCAGCACGGCCGGGGCGCGGTCGAACTCCACCTCGGCCGCGCGGCCGCCATCCACGGTGCGGAAGCCGCGCGCGGTGGCGTGCCGCTCCTCGACCATGAACACGCCGATGCCGGACTTGTCGCGCTGCCCGCCGGCGTGCCGGGCAGTGACGAAGAAGCGGTCAGCGCTGTCGCCATGCAGCACCATGCCCTTGCGGCCATTCACCACCCAGCCGTCGCCCTCGCGCTTGGCCGTGGTGACGACATCGAACAGGTCGTAGCGCGACTGCCGTTCCACCTGCGCAAAGGCTAGCTTCAGCGAGCCATCCGCCACCTGAGGCACCAGCTCCGCCCGCAATTCGGGCGCGGCGCGGCGCAGGAAGCCGCCGCCCAGCACCACGGTGGCGAACCAAGGCTCCAGGGTCAGTGCCCGGCCCATCTGCTCGGCGATGAGGCAGGTGTCGGTCAGGCCACCGCCGAAGCCGCCATCGGCCTCATCGAACGGCAGCCCCAACAATCCCTGCTCGGCATAGGCGGACCACATCGCCGTGCTCCAGCCCTCGATGCTCTTCATATGCGCCTTGCGCTGCTCGAACCCGTACTGGTCCGCCAGCATTCGCCGGGTGCTGTCCACCAGCAGCGACTGGTCCTCGGTCAGGTCGAAATCCATCGTTCAGAGTCCCAGAAAGGCCTTAGCCATGATGTTGCGCTGGATCTCGTTCGACCCGCCATAGATGCTCTGCTTGCGCCAGTTGAAGTAGGTGCCGGCCAGGCCGAACGCCCAATCCGGCGCCAGGTCCCACTCGTTGCTGCCTTCCTCATCCGGGTCGCCATCCACCCAGGCATAGGGGCCGGCGGCCTTCATCAGCAGCTCGGACACGCCCTGCTGGATCTCGGTGCCCTTGATCTTGAGCACCGAGGTCGTTGGGTTCGGCTTGCCGTCGCTGCGCTTCATATCGGCGGCGATGACGCGCATCACCGTCATCTCCAACGCCTTCAATTCGACCTCGATCTCGGTCATCTGCCGGCGGAAATCCGGGTCCTGGATCAGCGGTTGGCCGCCATCCATGCTTTCGCGCGCGATAATCTTGAGGCGGCGGATGCGCTCGCGGCTGGCGCCCACCCGGGCCTGGCCAAAGCGCTCATTGCCCAGCAGATACTTTGCGCAGTCCCAGCCCTTGTTCTCCTCGCCCACCAGCAGGTCGGCCGGCACCCGCACATCGTCGAAGAACACCTCGTTGACCTCATGCCCGCCCTCGATGGTGATGATCGGGCGCACGGTGATCCCGGGCAGATTCATCGGGCACAGGATGAAGGAAATGCCCTCCTGCTTTTTCGCCGCGGGGTCGGTACGGCACAGCAGGAAAATCCAGTCCGCATGCTGCGCCAAGGTGGTCCAGGTCTTCTGGCCGTTGATCACCCATTCGTCGCCATCGCGCACCGCGCGGCATTTCAGCCCGGCCAGGTCGGAGCCGGCGCCGGGCTCGGAAAACCCTTGGCACCACCAATCATCCAGATTGGCCATGCGCGGCAGGAACCGCTGCTTCTGCACCTTCGTGCCGAACTGGATGATGACTGGCCCGCACATGTTGACGTTGAAGCCAAGCGGCGAAGGCGCCGGCGCCATCTGCAGCTCCTCGCGGAAGATGTATTTCCGTGCCGCCGACCAGCCCGGGCCGCCCCACTCCACCGGCCATTCCGGCACCGCCCAGCCCTTGGCGTTCAGGATCTTCTGCCATTCCACCACCATCGCTTTGGTCGGCGACTTGCCCGCCACCAGCCAAGCCCGCGTCGCGGTCGGCAGGCTGGCGTCGATGAACGACCGCACGTCCTGCCGAAAGGCCGAATCCTCGGCGGAAAAATTCAGCTCCATGTCCGGGCTCCCTGGGGATCGTTCTGTTCGGACGTTGCGAACGGCGCCTCCCCAGCGCCGCCGCGCAGCGATTGTCAGGGTTTGCGGGAGGGCCGGCAAGGGGGGCCGCTCAGGCCGCCTCGGCGTCCCGCGATCCTCCTTCCTGTCCACTCGATGCGCGCCACAACGCCACCAACTCGCCGATCGAGGTGACGATGATGTGCCCGGCGCTCTCCACCCGAATCTGCGCCAGCAGCGGGCTCGCGGCCGAAACGTGCCAAAGCCCCACCACCAACGGTACGCCCGGGCAAAGCTTCTCCCATCTGCGGATCAGGTAACGGATGCTGGCCGCGCTGCTGCTCTCCTCCAGCACGCAGATGCAGCCGAGCCGCGTGCGGGCCAGCGCTTCGGGCGGAAGCGTGCCATCCTCGCCCACCAACAATGCGCCGCAGCCTTCGGCCTCCAAAGCGCGGGCCGTCATGGCTGCGGAGAGGTCGTCCAACCGGCCGCGGCCGGGAATGCACAGGCAAAGCGGGGCGGCGCCGGGTAATGGGGGCGCCTCGCCCTCATGCTCCAGCCAGGCGAGCAGACCACTGAACTGCCCCCGAACCTGCTCCAGCCGCTCCGGCTCCAGCACCTCGCGTGACCAGTCCTTGTCCGCCATCACCAGGGCCGGCAACGCCGTGCCGTCGAGATAGGCGGTGACCGAGGGCGCGCGCCGCATGGCCAGGCGCGCCTGGTCGCGCAGCCCGGCCGCATCATTCTCCAACACGCGTTGGTAGAAGCTTTCCTCCGGCCGCAGCGATGGTCGGTCGCCCAGGATGATGTCCAGGAAGGCGAAACGCGGCACGTGCCGGCCCAGCACCACCAAACACACCGTCAGCGGCGTCGCCAGCAGCAGCCCGATAGGACCCCAGATGAAGGTCCAGAATACCGTCGCCACCAGCACCGCGACGGGCGCCAGGCCGGTGCTCTTGCCGAACACCATCGGCTCGACGACCTGCCCCATGAAGGCCTCGCCCAGCATGATCAGCGCCAGTACCCAGATCGCGGTACTCCAGCCGGGATCGATTGCGGCCGCCAGAAGCACCGGCGGCACCACGGCGATGATGCTGCCCAGGAACGGCACGAAGCGCATGAGCCCGGCCAGGAACCCCCACAGCGCCGGCGCCGGCAACCCCAGCGACCACAGCGCCACACCTACGATGACACCCAGCATCGCGTTCAGCCCGAGCTGCGCCAAGTAGAGCCGCGAGAGCCGGCGGGCCGCGTCGTTCAGCGCGACAGTCGTGCGGTGCAGGTCGCGCGCGCCGGCCAGCCGGATCACTCGGTCCCGCAGATCGACGCGGTAGATCATGACGAAGATGGCGAACAGCACCACCATACCGGCGGTCGCGAGCGGGCCGAGCACCGGGCCTGCGACCTCCCGCAGCAGCTCCAGCGGAGTCATGGCCGCTTCGGGCGCGGCCATGACGGGCGGTGCTGCCACGGCAACGTCCCGCGCCGCGCTGCCGCTCATCATGCCGCGCAGGCTTTCGAGCGCCGTCTGCGCCTCCGCCATCCATTCGCTGAGGTGCAGCCCCTCCAGCTTCTGGCGCAGGTTGTCGCGGTACAGTGGCAAGCTGCTCGCCAGGCCGCCGGCCTGGCGAGCCATCAGAAGGCCCAGGCCGAAAATGCCGGATGCGCTGATCAGCACCGCCAGCACGACCGCCAAGGCCTGCGGCACGAAGGCCCGGCGCAAGGCGGAGACGACGGGGGCCAGAACGAAGGCCAGCAGCACCGCCAGCACCAGCGGCACGATGACGTCGCGGCCGACATACAAAGCGGCGATGATCAAGGCGACGGACATCATCCCGCCGGACGGAATTCGGACGACCGGGCTGGCTACGTCCGATGGCGTTTGGTCAGGCGAGATGATGGCAGTTCGCTCCTGGTGTTTTCGGTCCGGCGGGGCTGCGAGGCGAACGCCAGGCCCTGCCCTCGGTTGCAAGCTTTGGCGCGTTCGGCAGGCGTCCCCAAGAACCGTCCTACAATTGGAAACCCGCGACCCCGACCTGTGTTTCAGGACCACCTGCCGCAGCCCTTCCGGAAACATCCATTTTGCCAGCGCCCAATCCGCCCGCCTCCTCATGGTTGACGGCCACGCTGCTGGGCGCCTTTGCGCTGCTGGCGGTGGCCCTGGCCAGCGGCATCGCCGAATGGCGAATGGCCGCGATGGGTCGCGCGCAGACCTCAGCACTGTCCAGCGTGATCCTGGACGTCGAAGCGGTGTTGTCTGGCCTGAAGGACGTGGAGACGGGCCAGCGTGGCTTTGCCCTGGTGGGCGATGAGAGCTTCCTCGAACCCTATGTGCTGGGTCGCCGCGAGGTGGCGGCGCGTATAGAGACGCTGGCGGCCTACGCCGCGACCATGCCTGCAGGCGCCGCCGGGGCGGTGCCTCTGGCCGAGTTGCGCCGGGCGGCGGAAGCCAAGCTCGAATGGACTGAGCGTGCCGTGGCCCAGGGGCGCGAACGCGGCCGCGCCGCCGCGGTGGAGATGGTCGAAAGTCGTGAGGGCAAGGTAATCATGGACGCGGCTCGCGCCGCAGCCTCGCGCGTCCAGGTGGCGGCGCATGCGCAGCAGGACGAGCTGGACGGCGCCGCCCAGCGCCGTTCACCATGGCTGATGGGCCTGTCGGTCCTGTCGGCGATTGCGGCCTGCCTGCTGCTGGCGATCTTCGCGGCCCGACGGCGGCAAGCGGAGAAGCGGGCGACCGCATTGCTGGACAGGGTGATGGATTACGCGCCGGTGGGCCTGGGCTTGTTCGACCGGCGGCTGCGGCTCCATCACGCCAACGCCGCCTTGGCCCGGTTGAGCAAGGGGGGTGGGTCCTCACGCCTTGCTCCCGCCCTGGCGGCGCAGATCGAACCTGAATTGCGACGCGTGCTGAAAAGCGGATCGGCCGGCACCGACTTCGAGGTCACCCTGCCGGCGGAGAACGCCGAGGGTGAGAGCCAACACCTGCTGCTCAACTTCTTCCCCTTGCAGAACACCGATCGGGAGCCGGACCGGCAAGGCGTCGGGCTGGTGGCGACCGACGTCACCACGCGCTACCGCATGCAGGAGGAGCTGCGGCGCAGCGAGGCGCGGCTGCAGCTCATCATCGACTCCGTGCCGCAACTCGCCTGGATGACCGACCCGGAC
>CAXTJY010000063.1:10498-11391 GCA_964244395.1 uncultured Rhodovarius sp. | reverse complement strand
CCGGGCCGCACCGGGTGCGTCGCCGGCCAGCAGCCGCTGGTAGAAACGCTCCGGCACCGAAAGCGCCTGCCCATCGCCCAGGATGACGTCGAGAAAGGACAGCCCCGCCACGTGCCTGCCCAGAATCGCGAGGCAGGCAGTGATGGCAGGGGCCAGGATCAGGCCGATCGGCCCCCACAACGATGCCCAGAAGATGGAGGAGAGGATGAGCGCCAGCGGGGTGATGCCGGCGGAATTGCCGTAGAGCAGCGGTTCGGCGACGTAGCTGGAGATCAGGTCCACGATCGCGAACCAGGCGGCGACCATGATGACCGTGGTCCAGCCCTCGGTGGTGGCGAAGGCCACGATGAGCGGGAACAGTGCGGCCAGCGGCGCGCCGAGATACGGCACGAAGCGCAGCACGAAGGCCAGCACGCCCCAGAGCGGCGAGTTGGGCACGCCCAGCACCCACAGCCCCACCCCCATCGCAATGCCGAACACCGCGTTGACCAACAGCTGCATCAGCAGGAAGCGGCCGACGCGGCCGGTGGCGTCCTGCATCGCCTTCGTGGTGCGGTGAATCTCGTCCGTGCCCATCAGGCGCAGCACGCGGTCGCGCACATCCTCGCTCTGGATCAGCAGGAAGGCCATCAGCAGCAGGGTGACCGCAATCATCGCCGCCGGCGCCAACACCACGCCGAGCACGTCGAACATCGCCGTGAAAGGCTCGACCGGCGGCTGCGCCACCACCACCGTCTGCGGCGCCTGGGCGCCCGCGGCGGGGGGCGCCACCACCTCGCCCAGGCGATGCGCCATGCCGGCCAGATTGTCGAAGATGCCGGTGCCGCTGCCGCTCACGGCGCTGAGCTTGCGCCGCAACTCGGATTCGTAGCGCGGCATGCCCTCGGCCAGCA
>CAXTJY010000063.1:0-10488 GCA_964244395.1 uncultured Rhodovarius sp. | reverse complement strand
AGCAGCAGCGCCTGCGTCAGCACCACATAAAGGACTCCCGCGATGATGCCGATCGCGACCAGCAGCACACCGATCACCACCGGTACCCGGGGAAGGCCCCGGCGCTGCGCCCAGCCCACGACGGGCAGCGCCGCTACCGTCAGCAGGAGCGCCAAGGCCAGCGGCGCCAGAATGCCGCGGCCCGCATACAATCCGCCCACGATCAGCGCGAAGAGCAGCAGCCGGGTCGCGGCCCGGCCCTGCGGCTCGCTGGGCATATGAAACGGGGCCATCGTGAATTCCTGTGCTGCATGGATGCAACGCATGGCAGGCCTCAGCGTTTCTGGGCCATCGCAACCATGGAAGGACGCGCGATCATGCGCAGCATCTGTCAGACTGCCGGGGCGCTGGCCTTGGCCCTTTCCGTATCCGCCTGCGGCTACAGCCAGGGCGACCGGCTGCTGTCTGGCGCCGGCCTGGGCGCGGTGGGGGGCACTGTCATTGGCGCCGCCGCCGGCAACCCCGGCGCGGGTGCGGCCATCGGCGCGGTGGCCGGCGGCGCGGTCGGCGGCCTTACCTCGGCGCGTGACGTCAATCTCGGCCGCCCGCTCTGGCGCTGACGCGAAGGGCGGCGGGGCGTAGCGCCTCGTCGCCCCCCTACGACTCATCTTTCACATTTCAGGAGATACTAATGTCCGATACCCCCCGCACCTACGCCATGGATGCCGACGCTGAAATCGCCCGCCTGCGTGAGAAGGTGGAGACCCTGATGACCGATCGCGTCACCCCGGCGGTGACGCAGCTGGCCAGCCACGCCGAGGATGCCGCCCATGCCGCCACCGACAAGGTGCGGGAGAATGCGGAACGGCTGAGCGAAACCATCAAGGCGCAGCCGCTGACCGCAGTGGGCGTGGCAGCCCTGGTGGGCTTCCTGTTCGCGGGCCTGGTCCGCCGGTGACGCTGCGCGCCTTCCAGCTGCTCGGCATCGCCGCGGAAGCCGAGGGCCTGCGGCTGAAGCGCAACGCGCAGTCCTCCATCCGCGGCGTCGTGATGTCGGTGGTGGCGGGCGTGTTTGGCGCGGCAGCGCTGGTCTTCCTGCACATTGCCGGGTGGATTGCGCTGCGCGATCTGTATGGCGGGCTCTACGCCAGCCTGGGCGTGGCATTGGCCGATCTGGTTTTGATGGGCGTGATGCTGATGCTGGGCCGAAATCGGCGCGATCCGGTGGCGGAGGCGGCGCTGGCGGTCCGCAAGACGTCGCTGGCCGAGGCGGCGCGGGCGCCGCTGCTGGGCGACCTGCTTGGCTTGGTGGGGCTGCGTTCGCCAGCGTCGATCGCGGGTGGCCTGGTGGCCGAACGGCTGGTTAGGGCGCTTTCACGCCGTTGACGGCAGCCGGCTGGAATGAGGGGGCCGTGCGAGCTTTCGCACGGCCTTTTCGTTTGCCAGGGCCAAAAGGTCAGGCAGCTGGACCCGGACCTCAGGGTCCGGGTCGCGCCTTACAGGACGCCGACGAGATGCAGGACGATCAGCAGGGGAATGGGGACGCCGACCGCCCAGAGAAGAAACGTGCGCATCGCGATACTCCTTTGGTTTTCGCCTCTCGAGAACGCCAAGAGCCCAAGCAAGGTTCCAACGCAAAGGCTCTCACGGGATGAAACCTTGGGGTCGAAAATGGGTTCCACCACACAGCCGTCAGGCTTCACTCGAAAGGAACATCCCTTGATCAACCGCACCATTCTTGCCGCTGCCGCGATGTTGTCCGTCGCCGCCTGCGCCCAGACGCCCGATGGCACCCGTGGCAACCCGCCGGGCACCGAGGCGACCCGCGCGCTCGACCGCGCCGCCGGCACCAACACCTCGGGCGCCTACCCGCGCCAGTCGGATGGCACCCGCGCCAACCCGTCCGGCACCGAAGCGACCCGCGCGCTCGACCGCGCCGCCGGCACCAACACCTCGGGCGCCTACCCGCTGCAGTCCGACGGCATGCCCGGCAACCCGCCCGGCACGGCGGCGGGCCGCGCGGTCGATCGCGCCACCCGCTGACCGGAGGGACAGGCTTGGACCAGGCTGTGCCGGTGGACCTGATCGGGTCCACCACTACATCCCCGGTCCGGGCCGCCCTGGTCTGCAATCCGCGCTCCGGCGCCCTGTCGCGGATGGCCGATCCGGTCGCCGCGATGGAGGCGGCCATTCAGGCCGCCGGGTTCGACTTGCTGCCGTTGACCGACAGAAGCGCTGCGTTGTCGGTGCAGTGGCAGGAAGCCATGCGGGCCGGCGCCACCGTGGTGTTCGCCGCCGGTGGCGACGGCACTCTTCGCAGCCTGGCCGCGCTGGCCTTGCGGGATGACGTCACGCTCGGCCTGCTGCCGGGCGGCACGATGAACCGGGTTTGCGCCCGCCTGGGCATCATCTGCGACCCCGTCAGCAGCATCGCGCTTTATAGCCCGGGCGAGATCAGCCACCTCGACGTCGGCCTCGCCAATGGTGAGGTCTTCCTTTTCGAGAGCTTGCTGGGGGCACCGGCGCGACTGCTGCGCTACCGCGAAATGCAGCGCGGCGGCGGCCTGATGGGTTGGGTACCGCTGGCGCGCATGGCCTGGCGCAAACTGCACATCTTCGAACTCGGCCGCGTCCGCCTCAGCCTGGCCAGCGGCGAACGGCTGCGCGGCAGCGCTGCCATCATCACCCTGCCGGAGCCCGGGCAGCCGTCCAGCCTCGCGGTCGGCGTGCCAAGCCATGTGGGGGCCTGGAAGCGTCTGCGGCAGGCCCTGGCCTGGTTTCGCGGCCGGCTGTCGACAAGCCCCGATGTCCGGGTGGAGCGCACGCATCGCCTGGTCGCATTTTCCCAGCGGCCGTTGATGCGGTTGAGCCTGGATGGCGAAATGCAGTTGCTGACGCCGCCCGTGCGCTTCCGCATCGCCCCCGGTGCATTGCGGATCCTGGCGCCACGGCGGTGACCGGGCTCCGCCTGGCGCATCTTACCGACCTCCATTTCGGCGAGGCGGACCCGGCCATCGCCGAGTTGCTCGCGGCAGACGTGCGGGCTGCGGCCCCCGACGCCATCCTGAACAGCGGTGACCTGACCCGCGCGGCGGAGCCCGCGGAGTTCGACGCCGCCTGGCGCTTCATGAACAGCCTGGGCGCGCCGGTGCTGGCTGTGCCAGGCAACCACGACATCCCACCGCGCGACCTGTGGCAGCGCTTTTTCGACCCCCGGCGGCGCTGGCGCAGCGGGCTGCCCACCGGGGCGGTTCAGGAACTGACCTTGCCCGGCGTCAGCGTGGTCGGCCTCGACACGGTCCGGCGGGCACATTGGCATTTGGATTGGTCGGCCGGCGGGGTGACCCGGCACCGGCTGGCGCTGCTGAGGCAGCGGCTGCGACAGCGGGCAGAGCCGCGCTGCCTGCTGCTGTGTCATCACCCCCTGCGGCATCCCGCCGCGCTGCAATGGCGGCGGCTGCCCCGCCATACGCCGCAGTTACTGGCGCTGCTTCGCGAGGAAGGGGTTGAGGCGGTGCTGTCCGGCCATCTGCATGTGCCGCAGGTGCTGCGCGGGGCGGCCGGCGAGCCGATCCAGGTCATCACCCCCAGCGGCCTTTCCGCGCGCGGTTCCGGCCGGCGCGGATGGTCGCTGATCACTCTGCTGGATGGCCGCTTCACCATCCATGCGCGGGAGTTTCGCGACGGCGCATGGACAGCCGGCGCCGTCACCAGCCTCAGCGAGAACCGGCCAGCTTGAAGCGCGAGGTGATGGCGGTCGGCAGCCAGCGCCTGGCCCGCAGCGGCCGGCGCGGCGGCATGGTGACGCGGGCGCCACCCTCCTGCCGGCTCAGCGTCAAGGTGCGGTTATGGAAGACTTCCAGCCCCGGCCGGTGGCCGATGGACACCAGCGCGACATCGGGCATCTGATCCAGCACCAGGTTCATCATGGCGTCCTGGTTTTCCTCGTCGAGGGCTGCCGTCGCCTCGTCCATGAACACCCAGGCCGGCTTGTGCAGCACCAGCCGCGCAAAGGCCATGCGCTGCTGCTCGCCCAGCGACAACACGCGGTCCCAGCGCTCTTCCTCATTCATTCGAGCGATCAGGTGTTTCAGCCCGACCAGCTCCAGCGCCTTCGCCGCATCGGCTTCCTTGAAGCGTTCGAGCGGCGCCGGGTAGCTCAGCGCGGCGCGCAGCGTGCCGAGAGGGAGGTATGGCCGCTGCGGCATGAACATCATGGTTTCAGCCGGGGGCGTGATGATCTCGCCCACACCCCAGGGCCACAGCCCGCCGATGGCACGGAACAGCGTCGATTTGCCGGTGCCGGAGGCGCCCTTGATCAGCACGCGGTCGCCGGCGTGGATTTCGGCAGAGGCGTCGGCGATCACCGTCGTGCCGCTGGCGAAGGCAACTTGAAGGTCACGGAAGATCAGCGCGTCCGGCGCCCCTTCGGAGACCTTGATGGTGGGCTGCGCCGGGTCCTTGGCCAGGGCGGCCAGGTCGTCCACCGCGGTCTGGAAGGTCATCAGCCGGGTGATGGCGCTGCGCCATTCCGCGATCTGCGGGAAGTTGTCCACGAACCAGTTCAGCGCGATCTGCACCTGGCCGAAGGCCGCGCCGATCTGCATCAGCCCGCCCAGGGTGATGACGCCGGCGAAATAACCTGGCGAGGCCACGATGGTCGGAAAGATCATCGCCAGCGTGCCGTAGGCCGAGGTCAGCCACATGAGATTGCGCTGGCTGCGCATCAGCTTTTTTACGCTGGTGGCGACCTTGTCGAAGGCTGCCGCCAGGCCGCGGCGTTCATCCTCCTCGCCGCGGATGAAGGCGATGCCCTCGCCGCTTTCCCGTGCCCGGGTGAGGCCGAAGCGGAAATCGCCCTCGGCCGACATGCGGTCCACGTTGAGTTGCACCATGGGCCGGCCGACCAGATAGGTCAGCGAGGTGCCGAGCATGGCGTAGAGCAGTGCTGCCCAGACCATGTAGCCGGGGATGGAGAGGTCATGCCCCGCCAGCGTGATCTGCAGCGCGCCCGACAATGTCCACAGGATGCCCACGAAGGCGGTCAGCATCAGCACGGAGGTCAACACCCCGGTGACGAAATGCACCGCCAGGTCGCAGGCCAGGCGCACATCGTCGGCAATGCGCTGGTCCGGGTTGTCGGCGCCCACACCGGCCATCTCGAGCTGGTACTGGCGGCCGTCGCGCAGCCAGTTCCCCAGCAGGTGGTTGGTCAGCCAGCCACGCCAGCGCAACTGGATGAGTTGCTTGAGGTAGAGCTGGTAGACTGCCGTCGCCATCGATAGCCCGGCCAGGATGAAGAACTTGATGATCTGCGCCCGGAAGGCGGCGCCGTCGCGGTTTTCGAGCGCGTTGAAGAAGTCGCGGTTCCACAGGTTGAAGGCGATCTGGATGCCGACCTGCACCCCGGTCAGCAGCAGCAGCATGATGATCAAGACGCGCGCATCGCCACGGTCCGGCGCCGTCAGCCACGTCTTGGTGAGACGGAAGAAATTGCGGATCGGGTCGGCGACTTCAGGTGCCTGCGGCAGCGCGGCGCTGTCGCTCATGGCCTTGCGGTCCCCGGGGCGGCAGCAGGGGGCGGTGGCGTGGGCAGTGGGCGCAGACCGGCGGAGTCCGGCCCGGTCCTTTCCGCATCGATGGCGCTTCGATCATCACGGCGGTAACCCAGGCCCTCGGCGACGATGGTGGCGCCGTCCTTTAGCGCGTCCCCCAGCGACATATGGATCTCCGGCGCCAGGCGGATCACGTCGCCCGATTGCAGCAGCACGCCCATGCCCTCGCCCTGCGGCGTCATGAGGGTGCGGTCGACGACGCCGGAGACGGTGAGGCGCTGGGTGCCGCGGCGGGTGGGCGCGAACCAGGAAGGTTGGGCGACGAAATGCGGCCGGTCGCCTTCCGCCTTTGCCCAGGCCAGCATGGTGATGACGGGGGCGCTGCGGGCGCGGATGCCCCACACCATCATGCTGTCGCCGGGCCGTACTGCCTCTGCAATCTCCTGCGCCTCGGAGGCGGGAAAGACCACCTGCGCGCCTTCCCGGTAGAGCAGCCGGTCGATCTCGCCGGCCGGGTTGACGATGTAGCGGTCGAGCCTGCCGGAGTAGGAAGGCAGCTGAGCGGGGTCGAACCAGAGCCCGCGAACGCCTTGCGCCCAAGCCGCAGCTGGCAGCGCCAGCGCGGCGAGAAGAAGCCCCCTGCGATCCATCAGGTGACGCCGCAGGCAAAGATAGGGTCGCGGTTGACCATTGGAAAACTCCTGCGAAGACGGGCTCGACCGTCTAACGCCATGTCTCCGGCCCGGTTTCACCCGAGTGGCAATGCGGGCTCACGCAATCGGGATACGGCCCGCGGAAATCGCCTGGTAGGTGGCGATGGCCAACGTCATCCGGTCGAACGGCTTGTTGATGATGAAGGCGGGCTCCACCCCCTCCGCCGTCAGCAGGCGCTCCGGATACGCGGTCACGAAGATGACCGGGACCTCGACGCTTTCGAGGATGCGCCGGACGGCGGTGATACCGTCGCCGCCGCGGCCCAGATTGACGTCGGCCAGGATGAGGCCGGGCTTGGTTTCCCGCGCCAGCCGGATGGCATCGGCCTCGGACGCCGCGACGCCCACCACCTTATGGCCGCAGCGCGAGACCAGCAGACGGATGTCCAGGGCGATCACCGGCTCGTCCTCGATGATCAGCACGTCGGTGGATACCGTCTGCTTCACCTTCTCCCGCGCCTCGGTGATGGTGCTTTCCGCCTCGCCTTCCTCCATGGCCAGCACCTGCGCTGCCTCGGGCACCGTCAGGCCTTCCAGGCTGGTCAGCAGCAAGGCGCAGCGTTCGCGGGCGGACAGCGGCTCACCGGCGCGCAACGCCGGCGGCTCGCTGAGCAGGGTGATGTTGGAGTATAGCGCCAGGCGGGCCGGCAGTTGCGGCAGCCCGCGCCGCAGGCTTTCCGCAACCAGCGCGTCACCCGCCCCCTGGCTGCCGGCCAGCGCCCGCGCGTAGCGCCGCGCGTAGGGCAGAGCCTCCCGCAGGGCCGCGGTATCGTGCATGGTCATTCAGCGACTCCTGAAACAAGATGACAGGCATTTGGTGACAAGTGGAACGGATGGCAAATCCCTGCGGCATTCACTGCCGCAACTCCTGCCAGCGCTGCGCAGCTATGCCCGCGCATTGTGTCGGGACCGCAGCGCGGCGGACGATCTGGTGCAGGAGACTGTGCTGAAGGCGTTGGGCGCGGAGGAGCAGTGGCAGCCGGATTCCAACCTGCGCGCCTGGCTGTTCACCATTCAGCGCAACGCCTGGCTGGCCGGGCTGCGGCGCAGTGGTGTCGAGAAACGATACATGGACAGCGTGGCGAGCGACCCCACCGTTTCGCAGCCGGACCGGGGGGCCGTGCAGGATTTGAATCTGGCGTTGCAGGCGCTGCCGGCCGTGCAGCGCGAGGCGCTGACCCTGGTGGGCGGCCAGGGCATGAGCCTCGCCGAGGCCGCGCTGGTTTGTAATGTACCGGTGGGCACCATCAAGGCGCGCATGTCGCGCGGCCGCGCCGCGCTGCGACGCATCGTCGCAGGCGAGGCCTGAGAGCTTCTTCCAGGGTCGGACCGTCATTGGAAGGGCAACTAGAAACCCCGTTGGCAGTTGCATGCTTTTCAAGCATGGTGGACATGCGTTTTTTGCAATGCGGTGGGGCAACCTTCATTTTGGGGGCGGCATTGATGACATTGAAAAGACGGAGATAGCGTGATGTCGTTGACCCTGACCCAGCCTGCCCAGGACGCCGCCAACAAGACGGCCTTTGAGGACTTGCTGATCAAGACGTTGCCTTCGCTTCGCCAATACGCTTACGCGCTGACGCGTAACCGGGCGGATGCGGACGACCTGCTGCAGGCCGCGGTTTCCAACGCGCTGGCCGCGCGCAACAGCTTCACACCCGGTACCAATTTCAAGGCGTGGATGTCCTGCATCCTTCGTAACCGCTTCCTGTCCGATACGCGGCGTCGGCGTGAGACGGTCGCGGTGGACGATGCGCCGCAGGAGCTGTTCGCCCGCGCCGCGTCGCAGGACGACAATATCGCGCTGGGTGAGCTGCGTCGCGCCATGGCACGGCTCCCGGCTGGTCATCGGCTCGCGCTGGTCATGATCACGGTGCAGGGCATGTCGTATGAAGAGGCTTCCGCCGAACTCGGGGTCCCGGTCGGAACGGTGAAGTGCCGCGTGTTCCGTGCCCGCAAGCAACTCCATGCCTGGCTGATGGGCGACGAGGAGGGCAAGCGCCCTGCAAGCCGCGTGGCGCGTCCGGTCGCGGAGAAGCGGGCGAGCTCGGTGTCCCCACCTCGCTTCCGGGCGCAAGAGCTTACGGCAAGCTGAAAGTCCGGTGGGCACCTTGCCGATCAATTCCGAAAGAACTGGAACCCATCCCATGATGTCCCCCGCCACCAAGGCGCGGCAGGCTGGGCCGGATTCGGCGTTCGACCTTTGGCTGCAACGTGGCTTGCAGCAGGTTTTCGCCGACGTCGCCCAGGAGCCCATTCCATTGGAGATCCTGGACCTACTCGGGCAGCACCAGAAGGACTGCCCGGCTTAGACGGTCAGAAGGCCACGCGATCGCCACCCTTCAGCGCCAGCATTTGCCTGGCCTCCTGCGGTGTGGCGATGGTGTGACCGACATCTTCCAGGATGCGACGGATTTTCGCGACCTGCTGCGCATTTGAGGTCGCTTGTTGGCCTGGTCCGATCCAGAGCGAGTCCTCCAGCCCAACCCTGACGTTGCCTCCCAGAATGCCGGCCATGGTGCAGAACGGCATCTGGTGACGGCCGGCGGCCAGCACCGACCAGACGTACTGGTCGCCGAAAAGCCTGTCAGCCGTTTCGCGCATGAAATGAAGGTTGCGCGGTTCCGCTCCGATGCCACCCAGGATGCCGAAGATCGTCTGGACGAAAAGCGGTCCTTCGACCACTCCACGGTCCAGAAGATGCGCCAAATTGTACAGATGGCCGATATCGTAGCACTCGAATTCGAAGCGGGTGCCGTGGCCCTTGCCCAGGCGCTCCACCACCTGCTCGATGTCCTGAAAGGTGTTGCGGAAGATGTAGTTGGTAGTGTTTTCCAGATAGGGCTTTTCCCAGGAGTGCTTCCACGTCTTCACCCGAGCGGCGCTGCCGGCGATGTTGAAGTTCATGCTGCCCATGTTGAGGCTGCACATTTCGGGTGAAGCCCGCAGGGGCGCGGCCAGCCGTTCGTCAAGCGTCATCCCGAGGCCGCCGCCGGTGGTGATGTTCACCACTGCGTCGGTGCTTTGCTTGATGCGCGGCAGGAACGCCATGAAGACATCCGGGTCCGGGGTCGGGCTGCCATCCACCGGGTTGCGTGCGTGGAGATGGATGATGGCGGCGCCCGCCTCGGCGGCCGCGATGCTCTCGGCCGCGATCTGCTCCGGAGTGATGGGCAGGTATTCGCTCATGCTCGGGGTGTGAATGGCGCCGGTGACGGCGCAGCTGATGATGATCTTGGCCATGGATGTTCCTTCCGCTGCGCCAGCATGGCCGCGCGGCGATAGGGCTGCAAGAAACCCCTATGGACTTTGTGTATTATCCATTCTACAGTTTTGAACTGTCAGGAGGATGCCATGCCCGCTGTCGCCCCCGATGCCTTAGGAGTGTGGTCGCGAACCGTTTCGAACGCCTGGAGGCCGGTGCCTGCACCCGTCCCCGTGGAAGAGGAGCTATGGATGCAGAAGGAAGATGTGGCCTCGGCCTGGTCGATCTCGGTGCTGACCGCAGCGGCTGTGGCGCTGTTGGTGCTGCTCGCCGTGCTGGGTTAATCCAGCGCGAAGGCGTCGGTCGGCGGAGGCGTGTCACGGGAATAGCCCGGTGCGCAGTAGCTTCCGCCCTGCTGTCGCTCGATCACCGGGTCGCCGGACACCATGTTGCCCACTTTGCCGCGATAGGCCTCGGCGCTGTCCTGCGGCGCCCAGCCAATGCGATCGCGATGGTCGTCCGCCCAGAAGCTTTCGGGGTTGGCGGAGCAGGCCCAGATGACTCCGTGGCCGAGGCTGGGCGCCGCGATCGTGGCTTGGACGAGACGCGACAGGTCGGGATAAGACAGCCAGGTGGACAGCATGCGGCGGTCGATCGGCTCCGGAAAACACGAACCAATTCTGTAATTTAAGTTCTCGACCCCGTGCTTGTCCCAGTACAGCCTGCCCATAAGTTCCCCGTAGGCCTTCGACAGGCCGTAGAAGCTATCGGGCCGGAACTGGCAATCGGCGTCCAGCTTTTCGCCGCCAGCCTCGGGCATGGCGTGACCTGACCCTGAGCCAAAAAGAAGAGGGCGCCCTGATCAGCGCCCTCTCCCCCTTTCGCCGGCGCGCATCGGGCCGCGCGCCGGCTTGCGGACCTCGTCATCGTCGTCGGCCGGATTCTCCGGCATGGCCGCGACCTCTTCTGGCGTCGCGGACATCGACCGGGTGTCCACAGTCTGCAACCGAGCCTTCCGGCTCCCAGGACCGGCGGG
>CAXTJY010000062.1:0-11415 GCA_964244395.1 uncultured Rhodovarius sp. | reverse complement strand
GATTCCGCCGCCCCGAAGCGGGAAGCGATCTCGGCCACGGTCGCGCCTTTGTCGATCAGGCCGCGCCACGCCTCGAACTGGTCGGCGGGATGCATCGCCACGCGCACCACGTTCTCGGCAAGGCTCAGTTCCGCCGCGTCCTTGTCGTCGTCGGCCATGTGACAGGCCACCTTGTCGGCCTTGCCCATCAGCCTCGCCTTCGCCAGCCGCTTCATCGCCAAGAGCCGCCGCTGCCCCGCGATCACACAGAACTTGCCCTTCGGGGCGCAGGCGATGGTCAACGGATTCAGAAGTCCGTGCGCCGCGATCGACGCCGCCAGTTCCTCAAGGCCGGATTCCGCCCCGGTCTTCCGGGCGTTGCCTTCCCACGGCACCAGCTTGTTCAGGGGGATGTCTCTCATGTTCGCCACAGTCATTGTCTTTCTCCTTAATTTCTAAAAGGGTTGCGCATGCAACCCTGCTAGCCTGAGCGGCAATGAGCGGGGGAAGCCTGTCAGGGCCGCATGGCCGGGAGGGGGATCACCCGGTTTGGCAGCCCGTCCTTCACGGGCGAAAACCGGGGATACCCGGCCATGCGCGGCTTCAGCCGTTCAGCCTTGACGGGCTGGGGCCGCAGGCCCCGGCTTTCTTCTTCGCGTCAGCGATCGTCACCGCATGGCGGAAACCGCTTCGCGGTTTTCGGGAGCCGCCAGGCGAGTAGAGCGCGGCCCGCCAGGGCGACGCCAAGCCCATTGTTTTTAAGGATTGGGTTCATGCGGCCGACCGGGCGCGGGCTGATTGGTTTCCATGTAGAACGCCAGCACCTCAGCCATGTGGTGCCGCCAGTCGGTCGGCTGCGTCGGTTCCTTGAACCACGCCGCCACATCGGCCGGGACGTCCAGGGAAACCGCCACCATCGCGGGCGCTGCCCGGCTATCGGCCGCAGCGGCCGCTTCCTGAAAGTCGGCGGGAAGGCTGGCGCTGTGATCCTGCTCGATCATGTGCAGCGCTCAGTAAGGGATTTCGTCTTCGGCAAAGTCGGCAGACAGGTCTTCCGCCTTTTCGGCTCCTGCCTTCGCCTTCCTCGGGCGGATCAGGAAGCGGCCGGACACGGCCAGGCCGGGCGGGAGTTCGCAGTTCAGGCCGTCTTTTACCTCGAAAGCCGTCCCGACGTTGTAGAACTTGCTCCTGGTTTCACCGTTGGAAGAATATTTGTCATGAATTAAAATGTCGAAAACCTTGGCCATGAAATCACCTCAAATAGATTGTCATCCAGGGCCAGTGTATCAGAATAAGGTTAAGAGATTATTTGGTGTCGTTCTGGTCGTTGTGACTGGCAGGATCGCTTGCGTATTTGGCGAGAACGTCGTCAACTGCCTGCTGCCCCGCCATGCCTTTCTTGATAAAGCCAGCTATCGTGTCCGATGGTTGCTGCTGCACCCATTTTAAAGCTGACTGATGCGCGGCCTCGGCCGCATCCCATGTTGATGATCGTATGATATTGCCGGTCGCCTTACCGCCTTTGAAGATCATGGTTTCAAACAGAAGCGGACCGTCCTTATACATGGCAAGCGTCGGATCAATGCCGGTGAATGTAGTGGAAACAAAAAACTGGCCGTGCTCAGCCTGCGCAACAATGCGCTGGTCTCCTGCGTTTTCGTACCACTCCGCCCAGACCTGGCCGTTAATGCATTCGACCGGATTTTTTCCATCAAGCTTATAAAACATTCTACATTTAGCGTCATAACTTCTTAGGTGGCAACCACAATTTGGCTACGCTTTCATCGGCTTTAGGAAGCTGTGGCATTATAGTTTTCTGCCTCTACCCTGTAATCTCACAAGATACAGTTTCGCCCTCTTCTAGCGGTTCACTATTCTTTGCCAATAGGTATATGATATCTCGGGCCTTCTGCTCAGGTATTTGCCTTGTTAAAACAGTGTAAGCCGCTTTCAAAAGCAAAGTCGCTTCAAAAACTGCGTCTATCGAACTGCGGCCAGGAAACTTAATAACGTTGTTTTTTGATGCCATGCTGCCTTTTACCTCAATATCTTTAATTTTACACCGACAACTAACACTGCCATCCGAAAGACCCGCGGGGATTATAGCCATCCAGGCGGGCCTTGGCAGATTCACACCGCCCGCACGGCGGGCACGTCGTCAAGCCTGGTGGTGTAGCGCGGCGAATGATGCTCCGCCTTCAGCTTCCACTTCCGCTCGATCCCCGCCCCGGCCGGGAACACGGTGTTGCGCCCGTACCGGCTGTTCAGGCCATCCATCGCGTGCATCAACGCCGCCGATTTCGGGCGGGGCGCGTCGAACAAGGTGGCGGGTACGTCCTGCCGATCGCGCAAATCATCCAGGATCACGCCCGCCTTCACATAGGCGAAGCCGTCACGCCATGCCGCCTCGATGCAGCGCCGCGCGGCTCCCGCCAGGTCGCGCGTGTCGTCGGTCATCGGCATCAGGCGGGTCGTGCGCGAGCCATGGTGCTGCGGCTCCGGCCGGTGCGGGCTGGTGTGCATGAAGGCGGTCAGCTGCCCGGCGGCGAGGCCGTGCTGCCGCAGCTTCTCCCCCGCCCGCGCGGCGTGGGCGCAGACGGCTTCCAGGACATGTGCGCGGTCGGTCAGGGCTTGGCCGAAGGATCGCGTCACCGCCATGCCTTTCCTGGCCGGTGCCTGGATCTCGAGGGCGGCACAGGGCAGGCCGCGCAGCTCCTGCACCAGGCGTTCGATCACGACGGTGCCGATCTGCCGCGCCTGGCGCGTGTCCATATCGGTCAGCGCGCCCGCCGTGGTGACGCCGATCGCCGCCAGCTTCGCGGCCGTGGCGCGGCCGACGCCCCAGATGTCACTGGCCGAAAAAGCGCGCAGCACGGCAGCCCGCACAACCGGGTCGGTTAGATCGCAGACGCCGCCAAAGGTCGGGTTCTTCTTGGCGACGGCGTTCGCCACTTTCGCAAGGGTCTTGGTCGGGCCGATGCCGACGCAGGTCGGGATGCCGGTCCATCGTAGGACCGTCGCCCGCATGTCCTGGGCGTAGCTCCACAGGTCACGGTTGAACCCGGCCAGGTTCAGGAATGTCTCGTCGATGGAATAGTTTTCGATCTCGGGGCTGAAGTCGTTCAGCACGGAACAGACGCGGCGCGACATGTCGCCGTAAAGGACATAATTGCTGCTGAACACACGGACGCCGTTCCTCTCCATCAGCGGCCGGATCTTGAAAAACGGCTCGCCCATCTTCACGCCGAGCGCCTTCACCTCGTCCGACCGGGCGATGGCGCAGCCGTCATTGTTGGACAGCACCAGCACCGGCACGCCCTCGAGCCTGCGGTCGAACACGCGCTCGCACGACACGTAGAAGTTGTTGCAGTCGATCAGGGCGATGGGAGCGGGGTGGGCCATGCCGGTCAGCCCATCTTGCGGACGCACCCGACGACGACGCCCCAGATCTCCGCGGGATGGTCCTCGCCGATGCGGATGGCGGGGAAGTCGGGGTTCTCCGCGACGAGCAGGCTGCCCCCGCCCTGGGCGCGGCGCAGCCGCTTGATGGTCATCTCGCCCGCCTGGCAGGCGACGACGACATGCCCCGGCTTCGCCTCCACGCTGCGGTCGACCACCACGAAATCGCCGTCCATGATCCCGGCGCCTGACATGGACGGGCCGGACACGCGCATGATGTAGGTTGCAGCGGGCCGCTCGATCAGCAGCCGGTTCAGGTCGATCTCGCCTTCCAGATAATCGTCGGCCGGTGACGGAAACCCGGCTGGCACCATCCCGCCCAGCAAGGGCAGCTTCAGGGGCGCGGGATGCAGCGCAACCGGGCATGGCACCATAGAATCCACCGTGAACGAAGCGGCAACCCTGCTGCCGTAGCGCGGCCGCGCGAGGGTTACAATCGCCCCGTTCACCGGCTGCGCGCTCATGGCCTGGCCTTGGGCACGGACTGCGGCCGGGCCACGTTGTCATTGGCGGGCCAGAGGGCGGACAGATTGGCGAGGCCGGGGAAGGTGAAGCTATCCATTGGCCGCGTCCCGCTTCAGCCGCGCCGCCCGTTGGCCACGTTCCGCCTCGTTATCCTCAAAGCCGAAATGGCGGCAGATCACGGCATAGGTTGCCAGAGCGCAGGCCGCCCGCGCGGCCGGGTCGGGCAGGTCGAGCGCCTGGCGGAAGGCGCGCGCCACGCCTGCGGGCAGGCCGTCTTGCGCCAGGCTGTCGAAGGCGGCGATCAAGCCCGGGGTCCAGGAATCGTGCCCTGAGGCCTCGATCATGGCGGTGCGAATAAGCTCTATCGCGCGGTCGCGCTCGTGTCCGGAAAGACTATGCTTCAATGCCGCGCCTCTGTTTTCAAATAAGAACGAAATATGAATACAGTATAGAAAAGAGGCTTGGCAGGAAAGTCGTTTTTTCTTGGCCTAGGATGGCGCAGGATCGCGATGGTTTTTTGAGGGTAGATTTTTAGGGTCCAAATCTTTTGCTCGATACAGCCCCCCTTAAACTTGAAACAGGGTGGCTTCTGGCTCCATCGCCTCGGCGTCCTTGACCCTGACATTGTTCATGGCCGGATTCATCGGCCGGACGGCAAAGGCGGCAAGGTCGAGCGCAAGGGCCGGGTCGGCCAAAGCGTCAGTGCCAGGGTCCAGCCATGCATCGGTTTTGTCGTCGGCGACGGCAACCGGCATCCGGTCGTGGTACTCTGCGATCAGGTCGTTGGGTTCGCCGGTGACGATGGAAAACGAGTAGATCCGCTCTCCATCGATGTCGGCCACCTCCCAGATTCCGGCCAGGTTGATCGGGCCGCCGTCCCTGCGGTGGAATAGGTAAGGCTGCTTTCTGCCGCCTTCGTCCTTCCATTCGTAGAAGCCTTCGACCGGCACGATGCAGCGCCGGGCGCGGTAGGCTTTGGCGAAGGCGGGTTTTTCGCGGATCGTGTCTGACCTGGCGTTGATGAACCGGGCTGCGCCCTTCAGGTCTTTGGCCCATGGATGAACCAGACCGAAGCGGGCCAGCCTGCCAGTGCAACCGTCCCTGCTGGCGCACAGCACCGGCACAGCGTCGGTCGGCGCGGCGTTCGGGTTATAGGGCCAGTTGAAGCGGAACATGTCCTGAAGCTGGCGGGGCAGCTGGCTAAAATCCCTGATCGAGCGGACGCGGGCGCACATCAGCCTGGACTCTGTATCTGGCGGTCGGTCATGGCGTGAAGCCCGCCAATTTTTTCCAGCCGTTCCGGCCGCACTGGTAGGCGTCGTTATCGACAACCACCACGTCGCCTATAGAGGTTGAGGCATGCTGGATCGGCTCGACGGCAAGGCGCGGGTTCCGCTCCCAGGGGCCGTCACCATCATTGGTCAGGCGGAAAGCTTCTTCCAGGGCCTCATCGGTCGGCAGGCTCGTATGGAACGACGCGACCTTGACCATATCGGTCGTCGGCATGTCATGCCCTTGAATGGACAGTAGGTAGTCCGGGCTGCGCTGCTGGAACACCTGAACAAGCTTCGTCGGGTTTGATCCCGTGTCGGTCATGGCTTCTCCCCGGCGGGAGCGGGTTCGCAGCTTTCCTGGTCGTCCTCATCGAAAACGGTTTCCGCGACGGCGTAGGGTGGGCCGCGAAACCATCCTGCCGCTTCTGCCTCCTGCAGGCCGAGCGCCTGACTGCCCTCGCTGCCCCCGGTCTCCACCGTATCGAGGCGGATCGCCACGACGACGCGACTGCCGATATCGGTGCAGCGCCACAACCGACTGCCGCAGCGGAACGGCTTACCGATTTCGAACTCGGCCAGGCGCATCAGGGATGCAGCGCCGGGCCTGCAGCGCCACCTTTCAGCTTTGGCGTGACGGTAACGTTTAATTCGACGTTCTGACCCAGCTTGTCGAGGATGGCCAGGAGCCGGTCGAAGGTGAACCGCTCGAGCTTGACGTTGCGAATGCGGGAAAACTCGGTATGAGCGATTCCGGTTTTTTCCGCCGCCTGCCGGGTGGACAGGCCTTCCTCGTCCAGCACCTTGATGATCTCGGCAGCTAGCAAAGCCTTCGCCTGGCGCACTTCGGCGTCGGGATAGCCAAAATCGCGAAACACGTTGCCGCTGCCCCGGATCAGTTCCATGTCGTCATCGTCGTTCATCGCAGCATCTCCTTCAGTCGTTTCAGGCGTTCATGGATCAAATCGACCTCGGCTTTGGGGGTCTTGATCCCGGATTTCGATTTCTTCTGGAAGGCGTGAAGCACCCAGATATCCGCCCCGATCTGCAGGGCGTAGACGACGCGGTAAGCCTCGCCCCGGTGCCGCAGCGCCAGTTCCAGCACGCCGGAACCGAACCCTTTAAGCGGCTTGGCCACGCCTGGCATGCCGCCCCCGGCGATGACGGTCAGGGCGTCCAGCACCTCATCCCGTGCACCTTGCGGAAACTCCTCAAAATCCCGTCTGGCTGCTTTCAGCCATGTAATCTGCCGTGTCAGCCTCATCCCCTATATGTTGACAAATTTGCCAACATCTGTCAAGCCAAATTCACGCCGCCCCACTGTTGTTTCCATAGAGGCGCAGGCGGTGAGCCCTCCCCTTCCCTGCCAAGCCCCTTCGCGGTGTTTCCGCCCGCGCAGCCGGTGCCGGTTGCCCGCTGTGCTTGCCCCATCCCTTGGAGAGATCGGGACAGCCTGGATCATCCCTCGGAGCCGATCATGCCCATGGCATCACCGTCACGCGCAGCGGAAGGCAGGGGCGTCAGTGGCCGAAGGCCATGCGGAGCGCAGCGCAGCACCCTTGCCGGAGCGAGCATGGCGGTATCCTTCTGCGTGATCGGATCGAGGGCGAATGCCCTCGGCTAACCAGAGAGATCAGCCCGAAGGGCTGGCTTTATCCCCCGCGAAGCGGGGTCCAACTAACGGAAGATCTATAGGTATATATAGGTTTGTGCCCCAAAGTGGCCGTGCACCTCACCGGAATCCGCCGAGTCGCGACCCGGTGCTGCGCCCCAAAGTGGCCGTGCCTGCGCCCCAAAGTGGCCGTGGATAAGTCGCGGTAACGGCTGCCTTTTCCCCAAATCTCGTTCGGAGATGGCAACCGGGATGCGCCCTAAAACGCTCGTGGAGCGCTTGCGCTGTTTTCAGGCTTTGGCGATAAGGAAGACGCGGCCTTTTACGGGCGGCGGGCTGTTCCGCAGCGTCATGCCCCCGCCGTCCAGTTCGATCCTCGCGCCCCGGTACTGGGTGCACACAAGATTGAGCGTCTGGCGGAACACCTCGCGGAATTTGCGGATGCGGGTGTAGTGCCAGCCAAATTGCTCCTGCAGGGCCGTCCAGGGAATGAAGGCAGGCTTGCCCGGATCGACGCGATGCAGGCGCTGCGCCAGCCAGGCGTAAACGTCGAGCGCCATGGCGTTATGCGACAGGGCCGCGATCGCGCGTTCATCGAGCGGCACGGCATGGCGCTGCAGGCTTTCGAAGTAGTCGAGGGACAGGCGGACGGTTGAAGGCCACAGGACACGCTGCCGGTCATCCTTGGCGAACCAGAGATCGAAACCGCCGACGATATGGGCGTTGACCTGGGTCGCGTGATCCTCGCTATGGGTGAAGGCCATACGTATCTGCGCCGCCGATAGGCGGGCCAGCTGATCCTTGATGATCCGCATGTTGCGGCCTTTGGGATCGAGGCCAATTCGTTTGACGAAGGCCGTCAGGCTGTCCTCGACCTCAATGTCCGGCGACTGCGACCGCAACGCGGCGGCGTTCAGATAGGCCAGGATCAGGCGCGGCTTCGGTCCCCATGGCAGGCCCAGCTTCGTCCATTTTCCGGTCTGTGGATCGCGGGCAACCCCCGCCTCGATCAGCAGGGAGGCGCGTCCCTGTTCGCGTTCCCATTCGCGGACAGTAG
Organism: uncultured Rhodovarius sp.; assembly: GCA_964244395.1. GTDB lineage: Bacteria > Pseudomonadota > Alphaproteobacteria > Acetobacterales > Acetobacteraceae > Rhodovarius. The sequence continues at coordinate 3,572 of CAXTJY010000062.1, read as the reverse complement.
GGCCGGGATCGCGGTAAGGCATGCCGGTCTGGCAGAACACTGAATGCTGGTAGAGGATGGTTTCGGGATCGTCGGCCTCGATATCGACGGCGGAGCGGATCAGCCGCTGCTGAATGCGGCTTAGGGGCTTCACCGGCGGAAGCCCTGCAAACAGGTCGTCTTGTGGTTCGTTCTCCACCATGCGGGGCAGAGTATCAGCGAGGCGCGGGGGCACATACGGATTTGAACGCTCCGCCCGGAAATGTCCCCAGGTTTTGAGGAAAATCGCGCGGGCTAGTTTGGCTGCCATGGCTTGCCCGGCTGCCGGGGCGGCTGATCGCGCAGGCTTTGGCGCAACGTCTGACGCGGCCCTTGCGTCTGCTGCTGCCGCTGCGTGGCCTGAATCTGCTGATTGAAGGCGGCGCTGCGCTCGGCGTTGCGGCTGCGCCATTCGCCCCGCGTTCTGGTCCGGTCGGCTGTCTGGTCAGATGCCAGCTTCACCGCCCTGCCGGTATATTCGCGGCGCAGCCTGGCTTGGTCAGCCTTCGTCCCCTGGCGGACCGAACCTGTGCGCCGTTTGATCTCCGCGCCGGTGTGCCGGGTCAGGGCCGCGCGTTCCTGCTTGTGTTTTGTATCGAGCGACTGGCGGCGCTCGACCGGGTTGAACAAGCCGCACAACAGCCCGATGAGCCCGCCGCCCGCTTCCCGTTCGCGCGTCGCCTGTTCGATCAGCGACGCCTGGTAGTCGAGGGTCGTGTCCTTCGCCCGGTCGCGGCCGAGAGTCCGGGCAAGCTGCCGGTCGTCTTTGAAATCGTCCTCGCCGTAATGCAGGGCCAAGCCGTCGCGGTGCCGGGTCAGCGCGACATAGGCGGCCTGCCGGTCCATATGCGGCGAAGCCAGCACATAGGTCCGGTCCACGGTGACGCCCTGCGCCTTGTGAACCGTCGCGGCATAGCCGTGGTCGATATGGGCGTAATCCTTGATGTTGAAGCTGACCTGCGCGGCTTTCTCACCGTCGAGGCGCACGGTCATGCTGCCATTGCCGACCCGCTCCACCGTGGCCAGTGTGCCGTTCTTAACGCCCATGGTGCGGTCATTGCGCAGGAACATCAGCCGGTCGCCTGACGCGAACTGACGCGCGCCGCGTTCGGTCTGCACCTTCTCGTCGCGCCCCAGCTGGCCATCCGCCTGCAATGTCGCGCGGGCCTGTTCGTTCAGCTTCGCCACGTCATCGCGCGTATAGGCCAGGATCATCCGGCTTTTGCCTGGCATGACGCGTCGGGCGTTGGACCATTGCCCAATCAGCGCGGTCCGCGCGTCGTCGCGTGTGGCGTGGCCCTTCACCATGCCGGTGCGGGCATAGGCGTTGAGCGCCTTCGCGGTGCGGCCGGTCGCCAGATCTTTCGTAGCCTGCCGCATCCACTTCTCGAGCTGGCGTCGCACGGTAGTGAGTTCGGCCTTGCCGTGCCGGTCAACGATGGCGCGGAACGCGGCCCCGGCCTCAATCGCCTGCAGCTGCGACGGGTCGCCGATCAGCGCCACCTTCGCCCCGGCTTTATCGGCGGCCGACAACAGGCGTTCCATGCGCCTTGAGTCGATCATGCCCGCTTCATCGATCACCAGCACGTCGCGCGATGTGAGGCGGTCCTTGCCCTGCCCCCATGCGAATTCGAGCGAAGCGATAGTGCGTGACTGGATGCCGGACCCTGCTTCAAGGCTGTCGGAGGCGATGCCGGACAGGGTCGCGCCCCGGACAGTGTAACCCTGCTTTTCCCAAGCCTCGCGCGCGGCGTCCAGCAGCGTGCTTTTGCCCGCGCCGGAATAACCGACGACAGAGGCCAGCCCGCCGGCGTCGGTCAGGTGACGGAATGCAGCCTTCTGGTCGTCGCCCAGCTGCGGACGCGATTGCAGCGCCTTGTCCTGCGCGTCGGTCGTGACCTTGTGGCTTTTCGATGCGGTCAGCCTGTCGGCCGCGTCCATCATCTTGCGCTCTGCAGCCTGCATTTCGCGGGTCGTGAACCGTTCCTCGCCGCGCTTGCCGGTGCCGAGGCGCACGATATCCGCTGATGCCTGAACCTTTGCCGTCACTGTGGCGGCATGGGCTGCGCCGTTGCTGTTCTGCTTGATGAAACGGTCGAGGTCGCGCTGCGTGAACGTCGAATGGTGGGCGGTCAGGGCTTTCAGGGCGATGGATGGATCGGCCGCAATCTTGTCGCCAGTCCGCTGCGCGGCGGCGCAGAACGCATCGGCCCGACGCGCCTCTTCGTGCTGACGGCGCAGCAGCTTGTCCCACAGCGTCCGCTGATCGACCTTGGCAGCGGTGTATGCCTGGCCGATCCGCTTCGTTTCGTAACCTTTCAGCTGGGCGCGGCCGTCCTTGTAGGTGCGGGTCAGTTCTTCCTTCTGGCGGACGTGGCTTTTCGCTTGAACGCGTTTCTGGGCATACAGCTGGGCGTCTTTCTGGCGCTGTTCGGACAGGGTGAAGCGGGCGCTGATGCTGTCATTGCCGACGCGCTTCATGAATTCAAAGATGCTACGGCCGACGCGTTTCGCGCTGTACTTCTGGCCCTGCTCCCGCTTCCGGGCGTTCTCTTCGCGCCTCGGACAATGGGTTTGGCCGTGCCGCTTCTGATACGCCCGTGCCCATCTACTGAGCTGCCGCTTTGAATTTCCCTGCTTCGCCACCAGCCCGTTTTCAAGGCTGACGCGATTGACCATGATGTGAATATGCGGGTGCGCGGTGTCGTTGTGGGCAATGATCATCGCCTGCCGGTCGGCCAGCCCAAGGATTTTTAGGGTTTCGTGGGCCGCTTCAAGCTGCTGCTCTTTGGTCGGCCGGTCGTTCTCGTGCCACGACAGGGAGTAGACGAAGACGGGCTTTTCCATCTTGTTGCCCGTGCCTTTGATCCCCGCCGCACGTTTCATCTCGGCCTGGCTCATGGCGACATCGGCCATCATGCGCCAGGCGCGCTCGGGGTCTTTCGTCGCCAGGTTAACCGTTTCGACCCAAGCGACGCGATCCGAGGTCAGGCGTTCGGCTTCTCCTTCCTGCCGCTTGTCGTGCAGGTAGTAGGCCGCCGCACCCTTAAAAGACCGGCCGCCTTCCGTCAGTCTCGGGATCATAGAGCCTGTCCAGTTCGGCATCGATCCGGGCGATCAAGGCGGGCAAATAACCGGGTTCGCGGCCCCCTGCGTTCAGGCGATGGGCGATCTGGTTGAGGTTCACGCCAAGACGCATGAGGGCGGTTGCCGCGACGGCCATCTGCCGTCGCCCATCCGCGTCGGCGGGCAGGCGATAGCCCAGAGCGCGACGCCGCATGTACTCGGCCACGGTCAGGCCATGATGCGCGGCGAACCGTTCCAGGTCCGCCTGCTCGGCGAAGGTCAGGCGCACCTTCTGTTGCGCCTCCCGCCGTTCCGCCTCTGCCTTCTTCGGTCGCGCCATCCATGCCATCCGCCGCTGCTCGGCCGCGCCTTGGCGGCCGTCCTGGGGGTGTCCAGAGGGGGGCGGAGGCCCACCCTATGGCCAGGTTTTTGGGTACCAAAAACACATCTGGCTACCCGCAAACCATCATACAACGGCACCATTAACA
>CAXTJY010000061.1:2000-11431 GCA_964244395.1 uncultured Rhodovarius sp. | reverse complement strand
GGTTTCGCGGCTGCGGGCGGCTGCTCTGGCGCCGTCGCAGCAGCTGGCGCAGATCCTGGCGCTGTCGATGTCGGGCACCGCGGCGCTGGTTCTGGCGGCGCTGTGGCTGCTGCTGCGGCAGTCGCGCGCGTTGCAGGCGCAAGGCCAGGCCCTGCGTGACAGCGAGCGCGCCGCCCATGCCGGCGCCCGGGTGAAGGAGGAATTCCTCGCCTCGATGAGCCACGAAATCCGCACGCCGATGAACGGCGTGATCGGCATGACCGGGCTGCTGCTGGACAGCCGGCTGGACCCTTTGCAACGCCGCCATGCGGAGACCATCCAGCGCAGCGCCGAGCATCTGCTGCTGGTGCTGAACGACATCCTGGACGTCTCCAAGCTGGAGGCCGGGGAGATCGCGCAGGAGCGGGTGCGCTTCGACCCCGAAGCGGAGCTGGCGACGATCGTCGAGCTGTATGCGCCGCGCGCCGCCGAATGCGGCGTGGACATGCTGGTGGAGCTGGGGCCGGACCTGCCGCCCCGCGTGCTGGGCGACCCCGGCCGCTTCCGGCAAATCCTGTTCAATCTGGTCGGCAACGCGGTGAAGTTCACCGAGCGCGGCTGCATCGAGGTGTCGTTGAAGGCCGTGGCCGAGGGGCAGAACATGCGGCTGATCGGTACGATCGCCGACACCGGCATCGGCATCGATCCGGCCCAGCTGCCGCATCTGTTCGAGCGCTTCACCCAGGCGGACGCATCGATTCGGCGAAGGTATGGCGGCACCGGGCTGGGTCTGGCGATCTGCAAGGGGCTGGCGGAGCGCATGGGCGGCGGCGTGCGGGCCGGCCCGCGCGACCCTACCCTGCCGCGCGGCGGCGGCAGCGTGTTCGAGTTCAATGTGCTGATGGGCCGGGCGGCCGAGGCGCGGCCGGAATCCGCGGCGGCGTTGGCCGGCCTGCCGGTGCTGTACGTCGATGCCGGCGAGCGGGCCCGCGCCATCACCGAGGCGGCCCTGCGGGGGCTGGGCTGCCTGCCGCTGCTGGCGGCCGACGAGGCAGCGGCGCGGGCCGCCGCCCGGCAGGCCCGTGTGGCGCTGGTCTCCCACCCCCTGGGTGGCGATGCCAGCGGCATGGAACTGGCGGCCCGCCTTCGGGAGGTGCACCCCGAACTCGCCGTCATCCTGTGTTGCGCGGCGGCCGATGCGCCGAGCGACCGGGCGGTGCTGCTGCGGCCCATCCTGCCCGGCCGGCTGCGGGAGGCGTTGCTGGCGACCGTGGCGCCGCAGGCCAGCGTTGCCGCGCCGTCGCCTGCGGCCCGCCCGCCCGCCGGCGCCGTGTTGCTGGTGGAAGACAACGAGACCAACCAGCTGGTGATCCGCAGCATCCTCGACGCCGCCGGCTACCGGGTGGATGTGGCGCCGGACGGCGCCCGCGCGGTGGAGGCGGCCCGTCGTGCACCCTACGCCGTCATCCTGATGGACGTGCAGATGCCGGTGATGGACGGGCTGGAGGCCACCAGGCAGATTCGCGAAACCGTCGGCCTCAACCGGCACACCCGCATCATCGGCCTGACCGCCGCCGCGGGTGCCGAGTACGAGGCGCAGTGCCGGGAGGCCGGGATGGACGAATACCTCACCAAACCGGTGCGTCGCGGCCTGTTGCTGGAGCGGCTGGGTGACACGAAACGGTCAAGCTGATTGACGCTTGTCGCGCCTTCCAACACCGGCTAGCCTCGTTACAGTTGGTATCGCTGGGCTCGACCAAAATACGGGTCGCGCGGCGGATGGTTCCGACCCGTCAGACCTGAATGATCCATGAGGAAAAAGATGCGCAAGATTCTGTTTCTGGCCCTCGCGGCTCCGCTTTTCGCCTGCGCGCCTGACGCGGGTACGGGCGTCAGCCCGAATTCGGCCAACCAGGGCAACCCGGATCGCGCGCTGCGTGCCGCGCAGCCCGGCTCGGGCCAGAACGCCGGCGGCGGGGCTGCCACGGTGACCGGCGTCATGGGCGATGGCGATGGTCGACCGACCATCCAGCGCGGTCCGGCCACCGGCACCGGCCTCGGCTGCCCGCCGGGCACGCGCCCGGTGGCGATGCCGACGACGCGCGAAGGCCGCCCCGAGGTCGCTTGCCGCTGATCTTCTGATTGAGCGTGCGGCTTGGCACGCGCAATCCAGTGACGTGGGCCGTGGCGCATGCGTGCCGCGGCCCATCGTCATGAGCGGGCCACCTCTGTGCATGTGATCGTCCTTGGGGCCGGCGTCGTCGGCCTTACCACCGCCTACGCGCTGGCGCGGGACGGCCATCGCGTCACCGTGCTGGATGGCGCACGCGGCGCGGCGCTGCACACCAGCCAGGCCAATGGTGGCCAGCTTTCCTACAGCTATGTCGCGCCCTTTGCCGCGCCAGGGGTGATCCAGAAGGTGCCGGGGTGGCTGCTGGACCGGGACGGGCCGCTGCGGTTCCGGCCGGATTTCAGCTGGGGCCAGCTGCGCTGGCTGTGGCAGTTCCTGCGCGCCTGCAATGTTGACACCGCGGCACGCACCACGGCTGCGCTGCTGCGGCTGGCCTACCTGTCCCGCGCCGGGCTGCATGAGCTGGTGGACCGCGAGGCGCTGGATTTCGCCTTCGCCCGCAGCGGCAAGCTGGTGGTGCATTCGGATGGCGGCAGCCTCGAAGGCGCCAAGCGGCAGATGGCGGCACAAGCGGCACTGGGCAGCGAGCAGCACGCGCTGAGCGCCGCCGAATGCGTCGCGCTGGAGCCTTCGCTGGCCACCATCGCACCTCGGCTTGTCGGCGGCATCCACACCCCGGGCGAGGATGCCGGCGACTGCCATCTCTTCTGTCTCGGGCTGGAGAAGCTGCTGCGCGGCTCGAATTTCGACGTCACCTTCCATTTCAGCACGCCGGTGACGCAGCTGTTGACGGCGGGCGGCCGGGTGGTGGGGGCGGCGACGCCTTCCGGGGTGCATGAGGCCGACGCCTTCGTGCTGTCGCTGGGCAATGGCGCGAGGGCGCTGGCGGGGCCGCTGGGCGTGGAAATCCCCATCCAGCCGCTGAAGGGCTATTCGTTCACCTTGCCGATCACCGGCGAAGCGCCCGCGATCTCGATCACCGACGCCGCCGCCAAGGTGGTGTACGCCCGGCTGGGGCAGACGCTGCGGGTGGCGGGCATGGCCGATGTGGTGGGCGCCGACACCCGCTTCGACAATCGCCGGCTGGATACGCTGCTCCGCCAGGCGCGGGCGGCATTCCCGCACGCCGCGGACTGGACGACGCTGCGGCCCTGGACGGGGCTGCGACCCTCCACCCCCACCGGGCTGCCGCTGCTGGGGCCGACGCGCGCCTGGCCCAATCTGCACCTCAACCTGGGCCAGGGTTCGCTGGGGTTCACCTTGGCGATGGGCAGCGCCGCAGTGGTGACGGAGCTGATGGCAGGGCGGGTGGCGCCGATCGTGATGGATGGCCTCGCGGCGTGAACCCAGCGGTCGCCGGCGGCCGTGGTTCGTTTAGCGGAGCCAAGCCCGCGCGGCGTCCTCCGCCGCCAACGGCGCTCGCGGGTCACCAATCCAGGCGATGATGTCGGCTGCGACCCGTTCTCGGATGGCGTCGCGCAGCAGCAGGTGCCAACCATCGGGGTAGTGCAGGATGCGGCGGTCGGCGCGCGGCGGCAGGTCGCGCAGTACCCGCCGGGCGATACGGGTTGGGATGACCTGGTCATTGCCCCCGGTCAGGACCAGCGTGGGCGCGCTGCAGCAGCGCGGCAGCGCGGCCACGCCCGCATCCATGCTGTCCATCACGCCGCCCACCACGTCCAGCCGCACCTCGCGCAGGGTCAGCGGGTCGCGACCGAAGCGTTCCATCGCGGCGCGGTTGTCGCTGGCGGCGATGCCGCCGGCGCTGGCCGACATCGCCATGGCCGGCATCAGCCAGATCAGCCCGTCCATGGCGGCGCTGACCACCCCGGGCAGTTGCCGGCGGCCCAGCAGCGCGGGCGCGGAGAGGATGACGCCCTGCACCGGCAGCGGTTCCGTCGCGGCCACGGCGGCGATGGCACCGCCCATGCTTTCGCCCAGCAGATAGAGCGGCAGGCCGGGGTGGCGCGAGGCGATCAGCGCGGTCGCCGCCCGCGCATCGGCCACCAGCGTCTCGACGCCCGGACAGAAGCCGCGGTCGCGCGAATAGCCGAAGCCGCGCTGGTCGTAGGCATAGACCAGGATGCCGGCGGCGTTCAGCAGCGGCCCGCCCTCGACCAGGGAATTGCCGCCATGGTCGCCGAAGCCATGCAGCGCCAGCACCACCGCGCGGGGCGGCTCCTCGGGCGCCCAGACGCGCAGGGCCAGCCGCGTGCCGTCGGCCATGACCAGCGCCTCGGTCGGCGCCGGGCCGGCGGGGACCAGGGGCGGCCGTGGCGGCTCCCAGGCGTAGAGGCTGGGGCGCTGCGGCTGTGGCGGTGGGGTAAAGGCTTCGATGCCGGCGGCGCCCGTGGCAGGGCCGGCGGGGCGCAGCTGAGCGGCGCAGGCCGCCAGGCTCAGCACCGCCGCGGCCAGCAGGGCGGGTAGCCGTACGCTCCAGAAACGGATCATGCCTCGCCATATGGGGCCGGCACGGCCCGGTCCATCCCCATGGCCCCGCCGCCGCTTCCGGGGTATTCCTGCCGCAAGACGGCACGAGAGACCCGATGCGCGATCCACAGATGACCGGCTACACCCCCCACCTGACCCTTGGCGTCACCCCGGAGGACATCCTGCCGGCACATTCCCGGGCGGTGGCCTGTGACGGCGGCGGCGGCGCGCTCGGCCACCCGTTGGTGATGTTGCGCATCGAGGACACCCAGGTGACGTGCCCATATTGCAGCCGGACCTACCGCCTGGACGGGGATGCGGGGCATGACGACGGGCACTGACGGCGTGGCCGGCGCGCTGAGGGACGACGATGCGCCGCCTGAGATGGAGCTGCCGCCGGCGCCGATCCCCGAGACGGTCGAGCCGGCCGCCAGCACGCTCGCCGCCGCGGAGGTCACGGCCCACGCCCCTGACGCGGTGGCGCCGGCCGGCGCGGTGCCGGACAAGCACCTGATCCTGATCGATGGCTCCGGCTACATCTTCCGCGCCTATCACGCGCTGCCGCCGATGGTGCGGCCCGACGGCACGCATGTGAATGCAGTGTTCGGCTTTTGCCAGATCCTGTCGAAATTCCTGGAAGGGCATACGGCCAGCCACATCGCTGTCGTGTTCGACACGGCGCGGACGACCTTCCGCAACGACATCTACGTCGAATACAAGGCGCACCGGCCGGAGCCGCCGGATGAGCTGATCCCGCAATTCACCCTGATCCGCGACGCGACGGATGCATTCTGCGTCTCGCGGCTGGAGCAGCCGGGCTATGAGGCGGACGACCTGATCGCCGCCTATGCCAAGGCCATGGAGGCGGAGGGCGGGCGGACCACCATCGTCAGCTCCGACAAGGATCTGATGCAGCTCATCCGCGCGAGCGTGACGATGCTGGACCCGATCAAGCAGAAGCCGATCCGCGAGCCCGAAGTGTTCGAGAAATTCGGCGTGACGCCGGACAAGGTGGTCGAGGTGCAGGCGCTGGCCGGCGACGCGACCGACAACGTGCCGGGGGTGCCGGGCATCGGCATCAAGACCGCGGCGCAGCTGATCAACGAGTATGGCGACCTGGAATCGCTGCTGGCGCGGGCCGGCGAGATCAAGCAGCCGAAGCGGCGCGAGGCGCTGATCGAGAATGCCGAGAAGGCACGGATATCCCGGCGCCTGGTGCTGCTGGACGACGCATGCCCGCTGCCGGCGCCGATCGAGACGCTGCTGACCCGGGCGCCGGAGCCGGCGCGGCTGCGCGGGTTCTTCGAGGCGCAGGGGTTCCGCAGCCTGATCTCGCGGCTGGGCCTGGGCGACGCCAAGGGATCGATTCCGGCGCTGGTCTCGGCACCGGCGAGGCAGCCGGCTGAGGCGGGCGACATCGCCTTCGGGCCATACCAGACCATCATCGACGAGACTGCGCTGGCCGGATTCCTGGCCGGGGTGGACGGCGTGCTGGCGCTGGATTGCGAGACGGACGGCATCGATCCGTTCAAGGCGCGGGTCATCGGCATCGCCCTGGCGACCGGGCCGGGCCGGGCCGCGTACATCCCGCTGCTGCATGGCGGCGGCGGCGACATGTTGTCCGCGCCGGCACCCGCGCAACTCACCCAGGACGCGGTGCTGGCGCTATTGCGCCCGGTGCTGGCCGACCCCGGCGTGGTGAAGGTGCTGCACAACGCGAAGTACGACCTGGAATTGCTGGCGCAGGAGCGCAACGGCGCCGTCACCGTCGCGCCGGTGGATGACACCATGCTGATTTCCTACAGCATGGAGGCTGGCAAGCATGGCCATAGCTGCGACTTTTTGGCGCAGCAGCACCTGAACCACACGCCGGCCACCTATGACAGCGTGACCGGCACCGGACGGGCGCGCGTCACCTTCGACCAGGTGCCGCTGGATCGCGCGACCGCCTATGCCGCCGAGGACGCCGACGTGGCATTGCGGCTGTGGCTCAAGCTCCGGCCGCGGTTGCGCAAGGCGGAGTCGCTGGCGCTGTACGAGCAGGTCGAGCGGCGGATGATCCATGTGCTGGCGGCGATGGAGACCGCGGGCATCAAGGTGGACGGCGCCGAACTGGCCCGCATCGGCCAGGATTTCGCCGAGCGCATCGTGGTGCTGGAAACCAACGCGCACCGCATCGCAGGCCGCGCCTTCAACCTCGGCAGCCCGAAGCAACTGGGCGAAATCCTGTTCGACGAGATGGGCCTGAAGGGCGGCAAGAAAGGTAAGTCCGGCGCCTATTCGACCGACGCCAAGGTGCTGGAGGAGCTTGCCGCGCAAGGCGCCGAGCTGCCCCGCGTGGTGATGGAGCATCGGCAGCTTTCGAAGCTGAAATCCACCTATGTGGAAGGGCTGACGGCGCAGCTGGCCGCGGATGGCCGCATCCACACCGATTTCTCGATGGCCGTCACCAGCACCGGCCGGCTGTCCTCCAACGAGCCCAATCTGCAGAACATACCGATTCGCACCAAGGAAGGCATGCGCATCCGCCAGGCCTTCGTGGCCGAGGCCGGGCATGTGCTGATGAGCGCCGATTACAGCCAGATCGAATTGCGGCTGCTGGCGCATCTGGCCGATGTGCCGACGCTGCGGGACGCGTTCGAGAAGGGCGAGGACATCCATTGGCGGACCGCGGCGGAGATTTTCAAGCTCGACCCAGCGGTGGTGAACCGCGAGGCGCGGAACCGGGCCAAGGCGATCAATTTCGGCATTATCTATGGCATTTCGGCGTTCGGGCTTGGGGCGCAGCTGGGCATCCCGGCGGGCGAGGCGAAGGCCATTATCGACGCCTATTTCGCGCAATACCCCGGCATCCGTGCCGAGATGGAGCGGTTGAAGGACGAGGCGCGGACGCATGGCTATGTGCTCAGCCCCTTCGGGCGGAAGCTGTGGATCGCCAATATCGGCGCGCGTGACCCGGTGCTGCGCAGCGGCGCGGAACGACAGGCGATCAACGCGCCTTTCCAGGGCGGCGCCGCCGAGGTGATCAAGCGCGCCATGGTACGGGTGCCGGGCGCGCTGCGGGCGGCCGACCTGAAGGCGCGCATGCTGCTGCAGGTGCATGACGAGCTGGTGCTGGAAGTGCCGCAGGAAGAGGTGGAGGCCACCGGCGCGTTGCTGCGCGACACCATGCAGGGCGTGGCCGTGCTGCGCGTGCCGTTGCTGGTCGAGGTCGGGCAGGGGCGGACCTGGGCGGAGGCGCATTGATGGTCGGCGGCGCGGCCGGGATGGAGCGATAGCATGTTCGAGCCCGAGGAGCGCCGCACGCTTGCCTCCATCTCTGCGGCGCATTTCGTCAGCCACGTCCACATCCTGGTGCTGCCGCCGCTCTTCCCGCTGTTGCGGGACGAGATGGGCGTCAGCTTCCTGGAACTTGGCCTGGCGATCACCGTGCTGAACCTCGTCACCGCCTTCACCCAGGCGCCGATGGGGCTGGTGGTGGACCGGCTGGGGGCGCGGCGGGTGCTGGTGGCGGGGCTGCTGCTGGGCGGGCTGGCCTATGCGCTGGCCGGGATTTTCGGCGGTTTCCAGTGGATCATCGCCGCCGCGGCGCTCGCCGGGCTGGCCAACGCCGTCTATCACCCGGCGGACTACGCCATCCTGGGCAGCGCCATCGGCGAGGCCCGGGTGGGGCGGGCGTTCTCCGTCCATACCTTCGCCGGGTACGCCGGCAGCGCGGTGGCGCCGGGGTTGATGCTGCTGTCGGCCTGGCTGTTCGGGCTGAGCGGGGCGTTGATCGTGGCCGGGGCGCTGGGCCCGTTGGCGGCGTTGCCGCTGCTGCGGGATGCGGCCGCCGAACGGGTGACGCCGCCCCGGGCGCGGGTGAAAGGCGCGCCGGCGCTGCTCAGCCCAACCGTTTTGGCCCTGACCGGCTTCTTCATCCTGCTCAACCTGGGCTCCGGCGCGATCCAGAGCTTCTCGGTCTCCGCCTGGCAGGTACTGAACGGGCTATCGCTGGCGGCCGGCAACACGGCGCTGACGGCCTGGCTGGCGATGATCGCCATGGGCGTGCTGGCCGGCGGGCAGGTGGCGGACCGCACCCGGCGGCACGGCCTGGTGGCGGCGTGCGGCCTGGGTGCCGCAGGCTTCCTGCTGCTGTTGGCCGGCGTGGTGCCGATGGGCGGGTTGGCGCTGGCGCTGACGATGGGGGCCTCGGGGTTCCTCTCCGGCCTGATCATGCCGTCGCGCGATATGCTGGTGCGCGCCGCGGCGCCGCCAGGGCAGGCGGGGGCGGTGTTCGGCATCGTCAGCACGGGATTTTCGATTGGTGGGGTGTTCGGGCCGCCGGTCTTCGGCTGGGGGAACGACACGGGGTGATAGCGACCGCCCACGAGCGGGCCGAGCGCGGCGGCGAGGGCGATGTGATAGATCACTGCCCGGCCTCCGCTTTCTCGATCCGCTTCAAGAGGATTTCTTTAATCTTCGCGACCGCGAAACCCTTCTCATGTTCGAACGCCGGCCGCATGAACGGCCGCGGCGATTGCTTGACGCTGCCGAACTCTTGAATCGCGCCGTATCGCGACGCAAACCCCGCCTTCGCTTTGCCGCGCACCGTGACGATGTACTCGGCTGTCAGCTGGCGTTGACCCTTCGGCACGCGCTTGTTGACGATGTTCCGTTTCAGGTTGCCCGGCTGGATCTCGACATCGTCGATCGAGTGCGGAACGTCGCCGACCGGCGCAAGCGCGATCGCCTCTTTTTTGATCAGGTTTGCGCCGGCCAGCACCGCGCCGAACGCGATCTTTTCCTGCATGTCTGCGGCGAGCGCGCGCATGCGGCGCTGCAGGTCTTGCAGGCCGTCGACGCGAACGGTCGTCTTGCCCATCAGAGCGCCCCCGACTTCGCCATGATC
>CAXTJY010000061.1:1620-1990 GCA_964244395.1 uncultured Rhodovarius sp. | reverse complement strand
GCGATCGGCGGTCTTGGTGTTCACCACCGACACCAGGCCGTAGACGACCCCGCGGTGCGTGGCGCGCCACTTGTCCGACACCGCGTCGAACTCGGGCGACCAGCGCGTCACGATGCGCGTGTCCATCACGCCGAGCGGCTGATTCGCGCGCAGTGCCTCAGCGCCCTTGATCGGTTCGACCGCCGACCACCGACGGAAGCGCGGGACGTACGCGATCACCTCGCTCCCGTTCGGCTCGGTGCTCGCGATCGGCTCGAGGTACACGACGCGGTGACGGAGGCGGCCGGCGCGCATCAGACACCCAACGTTTCGCGATTGAGCGACAGCAGCGCGCGCACGCCGAGCGGGATCGACTCGAGCGCAGTCGCGG
>CAXTJY010000061.1:0-1610 GCA_964244395.1 uncultured Rhodovarius sp. | reverse complement strand
GATTCCTCGCGGTTCTCGTACAGGTGGCCGAGGATCAACAAAAGGGCCGCCCGAATATCGCGTGGCAACTGCATTTCGTCGGGCGGCGAATCGGAGATCGTGCCGAAGCCGACCACGTACAGCACGCGAAGCGCGTTCGGCGCGCAACGCATGCGCGGCCATTCGGCTTCGAACGCCAAGTCGAGGCGCGGCGGCGTGACGTAGTCGTTGAACGTGTAGAGCGCGGGGTCGAGCTCGGTCGGTGCGCCGTCGGCTTCCGCGAGGTGCTCGACCGACTCGATCGAGCGCACAGGTGAGCTCTGCAGCACGATCCACGAGCGACACGGGAAGCGATCGAACGTCACCTCGACGGTGCGAGGTGCCAGGTAGACGCCGAGCACTTTCTCTGCGTACTCACGAGCCCCGCCCAGCTTGTCGAGGATCAACGCGTCTTCGGCTTCGTCGACAGCCGTCTCGCTTGCGAGATCGCCGTCGAGATCGAGGCGCAGGTGCTGACGGCAATCCGCGATCGGGATCGGTTCGACAGTCGGCGCGGTGATCGTCTTAAAGCCCACGGGATGACCCTGTTTCGGGAGCCGTCACCACCTCGTAAGCGAGCCAAGTGCCGGCGATCACACGGACGTTTCGACCCTGCGCCCGGTACTCGTTCAGCACCTCGCGCACGTCGACCACCCCCGTGAGGTTGAAATCGTGCCACGCAATGATACCGCCAGCTCTGACGCAAGCAAGTGCTAACTTCGAATCGTTTTCCACCCCGGCGCGGCCGTGATCGCCGTCGATAAAAACAAAGTCGAATTTGGGGTAACGCAAGGCCAATTCGTCGGGGGTCAAGTCGAACGATCCGCGCGTGCGCAGCACCAGCTCGAATCGCGGGTCGGTGGCGGCCAAATGGCCCGGCCGCGCCGGCACCTCGCGCCGCTGCGCCTCCTTGTCCGTGACATAGCCGGGCAGCACGTCGACGCCGACGGCGTGCTTGATCGTCGTCACGTTGCGCAGCAGCGCGGCCGAGGTGCGGCCGGTGTTGCACCCGATCTCGAGCGTGCGGCGCGCGCCGACGCGTCGCGCGAGCTCGACGAGCGCCTCGATCTCGCCGGGGTTGCTGTACTCGGTCGGCAGGCCGCGCAGGTCGACCGGTGCTGTGCGCGCAGGCAACGGCTCGGGCAGCACACGGGCCGCGAACTCCACGAGCCGGCGGTAGGCCTGCGGCATGTCGATGCGCTTGTCGCATGCGTGCGTGTGACTGAAACACGGGCACGGCTTGATCGGCTCGATCGCCAGATAGGGCGCGTACCGAGCGCCGGCCGCGAATGACTTGCCGTCTTCGTACCCGCCGACGACGTTCACGAGCGGCGTGCTGACCGCCTGCGCGAGCACGCACATAAATCCCGGCGATGCGAACACGACAGCGGCGCGCATGGTGAGGGCGGCGAGCGTCTCGAAATCGAGCTCGCCCGCGTGGCACTCCACATCGGCACGCACGTGCCGGCCGACCATCCATTCAGCCCCGGGGACGAAGTCGGCCACGCTGACGACGAAGAACTCGGGCGCGATCGCTTCGTACAGGGCCGCGTAGGCTTCGTGATCGGGGTTGCGGTTGCGGCACCCGCCCC
>CAXTJY010000060.1:9638-11434 GCA_964244395.1 uncultured Rhodovarius sp. | reverse complement strand
GTCTTGCCGGAGCCTGGGGGGCCGATGATGGCGTACCAGGGCAGATCGTAGAGGTAGGTACCCTTGCCGCCGGTGGCCGTCTTCAGCTTGGCCAGTGCCTCGGTCAGCTTTTCGCGAAGCGCCGCCTCCTCTTCGGCCGCGGCCTCGTCCTTCTTCACCTGTGGGTCGGGCGCGGCGGCAGCTTCCACCAGCCCGGCATCTCGGCTGTCGCGCTTGCGGCCAATCAGGAAGGCGATAGCCGCCCATAGCAGCACGGGCACCGCGCACAGCACGGCGCGCAGCCACAGCGCGTCGAACGCCTCGCCCAGCAGCGGCGAGAAGATCCAGATGACGACGTCCAGCAGCAGCACGCCCAGCAGCGCACCCAGGGCCGGGATGGAAAAGAATGCGCGCATCACCGTACCCCCACCAGCACGCGAGGTTGGCTGCGCGAATTCGCTGATAATGCCCGCATCAACGTGCCCCCCGCAGCAAGACCACTTCGATGCGCCGGTTCTCCTCGCGCCCCTCGGGCGTGGCGTTGGAGGCCAGCGGTTCGGCATCCGCCCTGCCTTCGGCCACGAAGCGCGCCGGCGTGCCATTGGCGGCAACGATCACCGTCATCGCCGCTTCCGCCCGCGCCTGGCTCAGCGCGAAGTTGGAGGGGAAGCGCACGGTGCGGATTGGCTGGTTGTCCGAATGGCCCTGCACCTGCACCCGGCCCGGCTCTTCCTTCAGCCCGTCGCCGATACGCCGCAGCAGGTCGTTGAAGCGGGCGTCGAGCGTCGCGGAGCCGGAGGGGAACATGCTGCGATTCTTGATGCGCACCAGCAGGCGTTGCGCGTCGCCTTCCACGGTGACCAGTCCCTGTGCGATCTCGGGCGCCAGGAAGCGGCGCAAGGTGCCCATGGCATCCGGCCGGGCCGGCGCGTTGGGCGGCGGCGGCGGCGGTGGGGCCGGGGGCACCGGCGGCGCGGTGCGGTCGATGCCGGGCGGCGAGCCGGGCGGCAGTTGCGCCATCCGCTGATACAGATCGCCGGCCGAGGTGCCGAGCCGGTCGCTGAGCCAGTACCAACCGCCGCCCAGCAGGGCAGCCGCCAGCGCAAAGGCGACCCAGGCAGGAATGCTGCGGGATTGGCCGCGATGCGGAGCGTCCACGCCGCGCCAATGCGGGGACAGCTCCCGCTCCCAGTTGCCGCGCAGTTGCGCCAGGAGCTGGAACAGCCCTTCGCGCACGCGATCCAGCTCCGCGGTCCCGCGCGGCATCAGCCGGTATTTTCCCTGCAGCCCCAGCGACAGGGCCAGATACGCCACTTCCAGTGCGCCCTTGTAGCGGCCAGGGTCCTTCTTCATGCCTTCCAGCAGGTCGAAGACGCGCTCGCCCGAACGGGTTTCCTGGTGAAAAGTCGAGACCAGCGACTTCTGCGCCCAGGCGGATTGCGCGCCCCAGGGCATGCTCAGCACCACGTCGTCCAGCGCGGCGCACAGCACGTAATGCGCGGCACGAATTTCCTCGGCCGAGCTGGAGGCATCGCGCGCATCTGCCTCGAAGGCGCGCAGCGCGCGCAGCGAGCGCTCGCGCAGTTCTTCCACCGGCGGCTGGCCCGATACGCCGGCATTGGCCAGCCGCGCCAGGATTTGCAACAGCGGCGAGGCCGCGGCGGCGAGCGGGCCAGGGCCGACCTTGGGCATGGCCTCGGCCTCGCCAGCCAACCTGGGGGCGGCCGGGCCCGCCACCGGCGGCGGCACCGCGATGGTGGGCGCCGCCTGGATCGGCCGGGCGCCCGCGCGCCCCACCACCGTGCGCTCGGCGTCAT